>DATBCA010000176.1:0-10236 GCA_036270715.1 Solirubrobacteraceae bacterium | reverse complement strand
CGCGGCTGCTCGCTCGCACGCCGACCTGATGCTCGTCAGCGACGCGGCCGGCCCCAGCTCCGCGGCCGTGATGGAACGCGCCGGCGCAGAGAACTTCCCGGTCGCCAGCCGCGTGCTGCCGCGGCGCGTGCGCGCGCACCTGCTCGCGGTGTACGGGTTCGCGCGGCTCGTCGACGAACTCGGCGACGCCGCGAGCGTCGATCGAAGATCGGCCGGCAGCTCGGCCAGCGACCGTCTCGACGCGCTGGACGACGTCGAACGCGACCTCGACCGCGCGTTCGAAGGCCGCGCCGAGCACCCGCTGCTCGCGCGCCTGCAGGCGACGCTGCGCGAGTGCGCGCTCGAGCGCGGGCCGTTCGTGCGCCTGATCGAGGCCAACCGCACCGACCAGCGCGTCAGCCGCTACGAGACCTGGGAGCAGCTGCGCGCGTACTGCGCGCTCTCCGCCAACCCCGTCGGCGAGATCGTGCTCGGCGTGCTTGGCCGGGCGACGCCCGAGCGGATCGCGCTGTCGGACTCGATCTGCACGGCGCTACAGCTCGCCGAGCACCTGCAGGACGTCGCCGAGGACGTCGCCGCCGGGCGCTTCTACATACCCGCCGAGGATCTCGCGCGCTTCGGCGCATCGCATGACGATCTGAGCGTCCTTGCCGCGCCCGCGCGCACGACGCCCGTCCCGCCCGGCGTCACCAAGACGATCGCCTTCGAGGTCGAGCGCGCTCGCGCCCTCCTGCGCGAGGGCGCCTCCCTGATCGACACGCTCGCCGGGCGCGAGCGGCTGGCCGTGGCGGCGTTCGTCGCCGGCGGCGCCGCCGCGCTCGAGGCGATCGAACGCGCCGCCTACGACGTCAGCCGCGGGGCCCCGCGCGCGGGGACCGCGCGGCGGCTCGTCGCGCTCGCGCGAGTGCTCGCGGACCGCCGCGACGCGCGCTCCGGGAGGCCTCACGCGCAGCGTGCGTGAGCGGCCCTCCGCCGGCGCGGAGACTGCGACAGGAGTCGCGCTCGCGCGCGCCTACGGCGTGTGCGAGTCGATCACGCGCGAGCGCGCCGCGAACTTCTACTGGGGCATCCGCCTGCTGCGCGCCGAGCGCCGGCGCGCGATGTGCGCGGTGTACGCGTTCGCGCGGCGCATCGACGACATCGGCGACGGCCCGCTCGCCGTAGCGGCGAAGCTCACGGCGCTCGAGGAGGCCGAGATGTCGCTCGCGCCGCTGCTCGGCGCGGACACGCCGGCCGCTGCGGCGGCTTCGCGCGCGGACCCGGTCCTCGTGGCGCTCGAGGACGTGCGCGACCGGTTCGCGATCCCGCCCGACGCGCTCGTGCAGCTGATCGAGGGCGTGCGCATGGACGTGCGCGGAGCGACGTACGAGGACTTCGCGCAGCTCGTGGTCTACTGCCGCCACGTCGCCGGCACGATCGGGAGGCTGTGCCTGGAGATCTTCAGCGGCGGCGCGCGCGCCGACGAGCGCGCGGTCTCCCTCGCCGACGACCTCGGCGTCGCGCTGCAGCTCACCAACATCCTGCGCGACGTGCGCGAGGACGCCGAGGTTGGCCGCGTGTACGTCCCCGCCGAGGACCTCCGGCGCTTCGAGGTCGGCGACCTCCCGAGCGCGCTCGCGAGCGTCGAGGAGCAGCCGCGCGCGGCCGAGCGCCTGACGGCGCTCGTGCGCTTCGAGGCCGAGCGCGCGCAGGAGTGGTTCGAGCGCGGGATGCGCCTCGTGCCGCTGCTCGACCGGCGCAGCGCGGCCTGCGTGCTGGCGATGGCGGGCATATACCGACGCGTGCTGCGACGTATCGCCGAGCAGCCCCAGCGCGTGCTGCACGAGCGCGTGTCCGTGCCCGCGCCCGAGAAGGCATGGGTGGCCGCGCGCTCGATCGCGGGGCTCGCGCGATGAGCGGCGCGCGACGCGTGGCCGTTATCGGCGGCGGGCTCGCCGGCATTACGGCCGCGCTCGACTGCGCCGACGCCGGCGCGGAGGTGACCCTGCTCGAGGTCCGTCGCCGCCTTGGAGGCGCGGTGTACTCGTTCGAGCGCGACGGCATGCAGATCGACAACGGGCAGCACGTGTTCATGCGCTGCTGCCCGGCGTACCGGCAGCTGCTCGCGCGCCTGGGCAGCGAGCGCAGCGTGTACGTACAGCCGCGTCTGCGCGTGCCGGTGTTGAGCCCCGGTCGCCCGCCCAGCGCGCTCGCGCGCGGCGCGCTGCCCGCGCCTCTGCACATGGCCGGCTCGTTCGTGCGCTACCGCCACCTGACACCGCTGCAGCGGCTGAGGGCCGCGCGGGCGGCGCTCGCGCTGTCGCGCCTGGACGTGGCTGACGCGGCGCTCGACGAGTTGAGCTTTGGCGAATGGCTCGAGCGCCACGGGCAGGATCGCGACGCCGTGGATGCGTTCTGGGACGTGATCGTGCGCCCGACGCTGAACGCGCCCGCGTCCGAGAGCTCGCTGGCATTGGGCGCGTTCGTGTTCCACACGGCGCTGCTCTCGAGCGCCGACGCCGGCGACATCGGCTTTCACGCCGCGCCCCTGAGCGAGGTGGTCGGCGAGCCCGCGCGGCGCGCGCTCGCGGACGCGGGGGTCGAGGTTCGGCTCGGCTGGCGTGCGCAGACGCTCGAGCACGAGCCGGGCGGGTACCTCGTGGGCGGCGGGGGCGAGGAGATGGGGGCGCAGGCGGCGATCGTTGCCGTGCCGCACGCGCGCGCCGCGGCCCTCCTTCGGGAGCTGCTGCCCGAGCTCGCGAGCAGCGTGGGGTCACTCGGCAGCTCGCCGATCGTGAACGTGCACGTGGTCTTCGACCGCCAGGTGTGCGAGGAGCCGTTCGCGGCAGGCGTGCGTACGCCGGTTCAGTACATCGTCGATCGCACCGCGGCGGGCGGCGTTCCCGACGGGCACCAGTACCTCGCGATCTCGCTGTCGGGTGCGGCTCGCGAGATGCAGATGAGCGTGCCGGAGCTGCGCGAGGCCTTCGTGCCCGCGCTGCGCGAGCTGCTGCCGCGCGCGCGCGACGCACGCGTCGAGCGCTTCTTCGTGACGCGCGAGCACGCGGCCACCTTCCTGGCCGCGCCGGGCACGGCGGCGCTGCGACCGGGTCCGCGCACGCCGTTGAGCGGTCTCGCGCTCGCGGGCGCCTACACCGACACCGGCTGGCCGGCGACGCTCGAGGGCGCCGTTCGCAGCGGCCACGCCGCCGCGCGCGCGGCGCTCGCGGCGCTCGAGCTGGACGTTCCCGCGCCGGCGGCGTACGAGCTCGCCGTGGGCGAGCGGGCGTCGTGAGCGGCGTGATCGTCGCCGCGCCGATGCGCATCGAGCAGGCGCTAATCAGCTCGGCGGCGAGGGGCGCGCGCGTGCGCAAGACGGGGATGGGGGCGCGGCACTCGCGCGCGGCCGCCGCGGCACTCGCGCGCGAGCCCGGCGAGGGGCTGCTCGTGCTGGGCTTCTGCGGCGGCCTCGACGCGGAGTCGGTCCCGGGGGAAGTCGTGATCGCCGTGGACGTGCGGGCGGCGGCGGGCGAGCACGACGCGACCGAGACGGTCGCGTGCGACGATGCGCCGGCTCTCGCGCAGGCGGTTGCCGCGAGCGGGCTCGCGGTTCGCACCGGCAGCATCGTGAGCGTCTCGAAGATCGCGGTGGGAGAGCGGCGCGCGCACCTGCTCGCGGGAGGCGCGATCGCGGTCGACATGGAGTCGGCGTGGCTCGCGCCCGGCGCCGCCGGCCGGCCGTTCGCGGTCGTGCGCGTGGTGCTCGACTCGCCGAGCCACGAGCTGCTGCGGCCCGCGGCGGCGGTGTCCGCGGTGCGCGCGAGCCGCGCGCTGCGGCGCGCGACGGCCGCGGTGCTTCAGTGCTGGCGGCCGCAACGGCTAAGGTAGGCGGCAAATGGCTGTCCCAATGAGGCAGGGCGCGCGGATGGGGTGGTACCTGGCGCGCCAGCGCCTTGCCAAACGCGAGAAGTTCCCGCTGATCGTCGAGCTCGAGCCGCTGTTTCAGTGCAACCTCGAGTGCGTGGGCTGCGGCAAGATCCAGCACCCCGAGCACGTCCTGCGTAGACGCATGCGCGTCGAGGACGCTGTCGCCGCGATCGAGGAGTGCGGCGCGCCGATGGTCTCGATCGCCGGCGGCGAGCCGCTGATCCACCCCGAGATCGACGAGCTCACGCGCCAGCTCGTCCAGCGCAAGCGGTTCGTGTACCTGTGCACGAACGCGCTGCTGATGGAGCGCAAGCTCGACAAATTCGAGCCGAGCCCGTATTTCGCCTGGGCGGTGCACATGGATGGCCTGCGCGAGCGCCACGATGCGTCGGTCGAACGCGAGGGGACGTTCGACAAGGCTGTCTCGGCGATCCGCGCAGCCAAAGCGGCGGGCTTTCGCGTGACGACGAACACGACCTTCTTCACTCACGATTCGCCGAAGACCGTGCGCGAGGTGCTCGACTTCCTCAACGACGACCTCGGAGTCGACCAGATGATGATCTCGCCCGCGTACGCGTACGAGAAAGCTCCCGACCAGGAGCACTTCCTCGGCGTCACGCAGACCCGGAAGCTGTTCGGCGAGGCGTTCGCCGACGGGCGGCGCAAGCGCTGGCGGCTGAACCACTCGCCGCTGTTCCTCGACTTTCTCGAAGGCAAGGCCGAATTCGAGTGCACCGCGTGGGGCATCCCGAGCTACTCGCTGTTCGGCTGGCAGCGCCCGTGCTACCTGATGTCCGACGGTTACGCAGCGACGTACAAGGAGCTGATCGAGACGACCGACTGGAGCGCGTACGGCCGCGGGCGCGACCCGCGCTGCGAGAACTGCATGGCGCACTGCGGGTACGAGCCGACGGCGGTGCTGCAGACGACGCACTCGCTGCGCGAGTCGCTGCGCGCGCTCGCGGGCTAGTCCCCGCCGGCGTCCTCCGAGTCCGACGCGGGGCGGATGTCCTGCCAGGTGAGCCCCTCGCGGAAGAGCGCGGGGACGCCGAGCGCGAGCGCCGTCACGACCTCGACCGCCTGCAGGAGGATGCCGTAGGCGAGCCCGGGGCCCGCGGCGACGCCGTACGCGGCCAGCACGACCAGGCACGCGGCCTGGAACACGCCGACGTTGGACGGCGTCGCGGGCAGCACAGCCGAGACGTTGACCGCGAGCAGGATCGCGGCCGCGCTGACAAGCCCCGCCTGCGCCGTCAGCCCGAGCGCGTCGAGCACCATGTAGCACGCGAGCCACTGCAGCGCCCACGCCGCCAGCTGGAACGTGACCGCGACGGCTCCCCAGCGCGGGCGCGCGAACACCGTCAGCCCGCGGCGCGCGTTCATGAGCAGCGCCGCGAGCCCGGCGGCCGCGACTTTCACGCGCGGCGAGCGCGCGCGCTGCACGAGCGTGAGCAGGCGCGGGCCCGAGATCACGAGCGCGCAAACGAGCAGCGGGACCGCGAACGCCGCGACCACGCCCGCGGGGTGTCCGCGCAGCAGCGGCACGCTCGAGAAGGTCACGCCCGCGAGCACCGCGAGCGCGAGCAGGTTGATGAGCGTCTGTGAGAAGACGGTGCCCGCGACGACCGGAATCAGTCGCCGGTTGGACCCCTCGAGGCGGCGCGAGAGCACGATCACGCGCGAGGGCTCGCCGATGCGCCCGGGGAACACCGCCGAGCCCATCACCCCGATCATCGTCGCTCGCACGACCGCGCGGAAGGGGATGCGCGTCTGCGGCAGCGCCGCGCGCAGCGTCGCTTGCCACGAGACCGCGCGCAGCACGAGCGAGGTGCCCATCAGCGCGAGCGCCGCCACGATCGGCCCGAACGACGCGGTGATGAGCGCGTGCCCGACGCGGTGCAGGTTCAGGCGCGTGAGCGCGAACGCGACGAGCCCCGCGATGATGAGCGCGGCGAGCAGCGCGCCGATCCGCGAGCGGGGGCGCAGGCCGCCGCCCCGCAGCAGCCGCCCTCTGCGGCGCTCCTGCACGGACGTCGGCGGTGCATCCATCGCGCTGGGTCTATCAGAGCGGGCCGCCGGCGCCGAGGCGACACGCGCGAGGGAGCGCTCTGCCGGCGCTCACTCGCGCAGCTGCAGCGGGCTCTGCGCCGCGTGCTCCGCGTGCCCGTCCTCGCTGCCCGCGCGCGCCGTCACCTGGCCGACGAGCACGACGATGTCGTCGCGCACGTCGTCGCGCAGATCGACGACGCCGAGCAGCGCGTCGAGCGTCTCGCGCGCGCTGCGCCGGCGATCGAGGCGCCCGAGCTGCGCGACGATCTCTGCCGGCGTGACGACGTGCTCCGGAGCGTGCGCCTCGAGCAGCCCGTCGGTGTAGAGGGCGAGCGCGTCGCCCATCTCGATCACCGCGGAGGACTCGGAGATGATCGGGTCTGCGAACACGCCGAGCAGCGTGCCGCGCTCGCCGAGCTCCTCGACGCGCCCGTCCGCGCGCGCGATCAGCGCCGGAGGATGCCCCGCGGACGCGAGCGTCACCTCGGCATGCGTGTCGAGCGTTCGCACGCGCACGAGCGCCGCGGTCGCGAAGCGCCCTTCGAAGTCCTGCGCGAGCATCAGCTCGTTGACGCGCGAGAGCACCGTCGCGGGCCGGATCGCGTCGCGCGTCAGCGCGGCGGCGGTGTGGCGCAGGAAGCCCGTCAACGCAGCCGCCTCGGCGCCCTTGCCGCAGACGTCGCCGACGATCAGCCACCAGCGACCCGACTCGCCGAAGGCGTCATAGAAGTCCCCTCCCACTTCGCTTCCTCCACCGAGCGGCCGGAAGAAGGAGGCGAGCTCGAAGCCGGGGATCGACGGCAGCACCGAGGGCATGAGGCTGCGACGCAGCGTTTGCGCGATGCGCGTGCGCTCGGCGTAGAGGCGCGCGTTGTCGAAGGCCAGCGCCGCGCGAGCGCTGAGGTCCGTGAGCAGAGCGAGGACGTCGGGGGAGAAATTCGCGTCTGGGCCGAAGCGCATGAACGAGATCGCTCCGCGCGTGCGCCCGCGCGCGAGCAGCGGGAAGATCGCGACGGCCTCGCCGCCGACGCGCGCGAGCAGCTGACGGTGCTCGTCGTTGCGCGCGAGGCGCCCGATCTCATCGTCGCTGGTCGCGACGGCCGACCAGGGGGATCCGCTGCGCAGGACCTCCGCGACCGGGTGCTGACCTATGGGGCGCAGCGGCGCCGCTCGCGCGATGCGCTCGAGCTGCGCGGCGATGCCCGGATCGGCTGCCACCGCCACCGAGTCGACCATCGTGCGGTCGCGGTCGAGCACGTCGACCCAGCACACGTCCGCGATCGCGGGGACGAGCGCGCGTGCGAACGCGTGCAACGTCCGCACGGGATCGAGCGAGGAGGCGAGCTCGGACGTCGCCGCGACCGCCACCGCGAGCAGGCGCCGCTGGCCGCGGACGTAGTTCAGCGTGAAGTGCACGAGGCCCAGCGTGAGTCCCGCCACAACGACCCCGATGCACGCCACCGCCGCGAACGTCGTGGTGGGCGATTCGTACGCGAGCGGGGCGAGGAACGCGGCCGTCGTCGCGACCACGACGAGCGCGAGGCGCGGACGCGGCTGGAAAGCTCCGGCGTGGCCGAGCGCGAACAGGTACATGACCGCGAGCGGGCTGCTCGTCCCGCCGGTCGACGCGACCGCGACCGCGATCAGGAACACGCCCCAGAGCTCGACGGTCAACGAGAGTCCGAGCCCGCCGCGCCGCGCGCGCACCGCGAGCAGCAGCCCGATCGCGGTGATCACCGCGACCACGCCGACGGCGGTAATGCCCGCGAGCGATTCGAGATGCGGCAGCAGCGAGCCGGTCGCGCACAGCGCCGCCCCTGCGAGGTAGAGCCCGGCCGCGGACGCGTTCGCGGCGAGGACTTCGTCGCCGCTCGGCGGCTCCCACGGCCGCTTCAGCCACCCCTCGTCGAGTGCTCTCGCGTTCGCTTCGCTCATGCGCGCCTTTCGCAGCCCCTCCGTGTGCGCCGTTTGCGCGGCGCTCGTGGGCTCCCCCGAGCCCGCCTGCGCTCATGGTAGGGGTAAGCGTGCGCCGCCAACGCGGGCGGCGCCGCGCGTGCGTTCGTGTACACGCACATCGTGTGCGACCTCACGCCTCGGAAGCGTGAAGGAAACGTTGTAGGCCCGAGCGGATCCAGTCTGGCAGCGCGACCTTGCGCCACGTTTCCGTCGACACGCACACGTGGCGCAGCCGCGTCGCGACGAGGACCTCGCCGTCGCGCGTCACGTCGATCTCGGTCGTGATCGCGGTGTTCCCGAGGCGTGCGATCCGCGCGAGGAGCGCGAGCTCGTCGTCGTACCTCGCGGGCGCGCGAAAGGTCAGGTGCGCGTCGGCGACGACGGCGTCGAAACCCCGCTCGACCATCTGCTGCCACGGTCCCACCGCCTCTCGCCACAGCTCGGTGAACGCGACGTCGCAGTACAGCAGGTAGTTCGCGTTGAAGACGATGCCCTGGGGATCGCACTCGCCGTAGCGCACGCGCAACGGGTGGGAGAACTCCTCGGCCATCGCAGCCGCACACGCTACCGGCGCCGCGGGCCGGCGCGAGCTCTGTCCGGGCGCCCGAGCGTCAGGTGCTCGAGCGCGCGACGTGCTCTGCGAAGAAGCCGAGCATCCGTTGCCACGCGTCCTCTGCGCTCTGCTCTTCGTAGCCGACCGCCATCGGCGAGGGCAGCCGCGCGAGCCACCCCTGCCAGCCGTCGAGGAGCGAGAAGAACGAGTGGCCGGCGTGCTCGTACGTCTCGACGTCGTGCGGCACGCCAAGCGCGACGAGATGGGACTCGAGCCGCTCCGCCATCTTGCGTCCGACGATCTTGTCCTTCGCACCGTAGCTCGCGACGACCGGGCACAGGCCGTCGAGGTGCGAGCGCTTCGACGGCACGACGCCGTAGTTGACGGCCGCCGCGGCGAACTCGCCGCGCGTGCCCGCGATCAGCGCGAATCCGCCGCCCTGGCAGAAGCCCGCGACGGCGATCCGCTCCGCGTCGACGCCGTCGCGTGCAGCAAGCGCCGCGCGCGCGGCGAGGATGTCCGCGACCTCGCGCTCGACGTGCCCGCTCGTCATGTCCACGAGCACCCTGCTCAGGCACGCGAGCCTGCGCCCATGCGAATACAGGCTCGGCGCGAGCGCGGCATAGCCCGCGTCGGCGAAGCGCGCGGAGATGCGACGGATGTCGTCGTTGAGGCCGAACGACTCGTGCAGGACGACCACGCCGGGATGCGGGCCGGCGCCAGCGGGCATGAACAGCTCAGCGGTGAGGCTCGCCCCCGAGCTCGGCACCGTCACGCGCTCTCCCGCCGGCGACATCGCTCGAGACCATATACGCACGCCATCCGCGGGGCTACGTCGCGCGCGAACGGTGCACAATTGCGCGATGCGGGCGGGCACCTACTCGATCGTCGCGCGCGATCGCGACAGCGGCGAGCTCGGCGTGGCTGTGCAGTCGCACTGGTTCTCGGTCGGCAGCGTCGTCTCGTGGGCGCAGCCCGGCGTCGGCGCGGTAGCGACGCAGTCGGTCGCGGAGGTCGCCCACGGGCCAAACACGCTCGCGCAGATCAGCGACGCGGGCGACGCCCACGGTGCGATCGCGGCCGTCCTCGCGGCCGATTCGCTCGCGCGCGTCCGTCAGGTCGGCGCGGTCGACGCGAGCGGTCGCGCCGGCGCTCATACGGGCGAGGGCTGCATCCCGTTTGCCGACGACGTACAGGGCGACGGCTTCTCCTGCCAGGCGAACATGATGGCCGCGACGACGGTCCCAGCGGCGATGGCCGCGGCCTACGAAGCCGCCGAGGGCGACCTCGCGGCGCGCCTGCTCGCCGCGCTCGACGCCGCCGAGGCCGAGGGCGGCGATGTGCGCGGGCGCCAGTCGGCGGCGCTTCTGGTCGTGCCGCCGAGGGGCGAGGCGTGGCGCACGCGCTTCGACGTGCGCGTCGAGGACCACCGCGAGCCGCTCCCCGAGCTGCACCGACTCGTGCGCCTCGCGCGCGCGTACGAGCTCGCCGAGCGCGCCGACGACGCGCTCGCGCGCGGCGCGCGCGCGGAGGCGACGCGCCTGTACCTGGGCGCGACCGAGCTCGCGCCGGAGGCCGACGAGCTGATCTTCTGGGCCGGCCTCGGCGTCGCCGGCGACGACCTCGGCAGAGGCGCGGAGCTTGTGCGCCGCGCGGCGGGCGTGAAGCAGTCGTGGCTCACGCTGCTCGAGCGTCTGCCGGACGAGCTCGAGCCGAACGCGGCGGCGGTGCGCGACGCGTTGCGCGAGCCCTCGAGCGGGTGAGCGCGCGGG
>DATBCA010000175.1:0-5992 GCA_036270715.1 Solirubrobacteraceae bacterium | reverse complement strand
GACGTCCCCGAGCTTCGCGGCGTCGACGAGCATCGTGTTCTCGGGCGCCTGCACCTCGCGCCCGTCGATCGTGAACGTGATCGCCTGCGCGTGCGGCCGCGGCATTACGCGCCCCCAGCCACCGGCGCCGAGCCCGCGAGCGCCGAGCCCGCGAGCGGCTCCGCGAGCGCGGCGGCGCGCCCCGAGCGCTCGCGCGCGGCGTCGATGTGCGCTTCGAGCTCGCCGCGGAAGCGCTTGATGATCGAAGCGATCGGCATCGCCATCGCGTCGCCGAGCACGCACAGACAGTTGCCTTCGATGTGCTCGCAGACCGAGGACATGACCTCGAGGTCCATCGGCGTCGCCTCGCCCGTGTCGATCCGTTCGAGCATCTTCACGGTCCAGTTGGTGCCCTCGCGACACGGCGTGCACTTGCCGCACGACTCGTGGCGGTAGAACTTCGCGACCTTCATCGCCACGTCGAGGATCGGCGTCGAGTCGTCGATCACGATGATCGCGCCGGACCCGAGCATCGACCCCGCTTTCGCCATCGAGTCGAAGTCGTAGGGCACGTCGAGCTCCTCGGGTCCGAGCACCGGCGCCGAGGAGCCGCCGGGGAACCACGCCTTGACCGAGCGCCCCTCCGCGGGGCCGCCGGCGAGGTCGAAGATGAGCTCGCGCGAGGGGATGCCGAGCTCGACCTCGTAGTTGCCCGGGCGCTGCACGTGGCCCGAGACGCTCACGAGCTTGGTGCCCGTCGAAGTCTCCACGCCGCGCTTGGCGTACCGTTCCCCGCCCATGCGGATGATCGCGGGCACCGTCGATAGCGTCTCGACGTTGTTGATCAGCGTGGGCCCGTCGTAGAGGCCGCGGTTCGCGGGGAACGGCGGCTTCAGGCGGGGGTTCCCGCGCTTGCCCTCGAGCGAATCGAGCAGGGCGGTCTCCTCGCCGCAGATGTACGCGCCGGCACCGCGGTGAAGGACGACGGAGAGCGACTGTCCCGAGCCGAGGATGTCCTCGCCCATGTAGCCCGCCTCGCGAGCTTCCGCGAGCGCCGCCTCGAGCACGTCGCCCGGGTGCACGTACTCGCCGCGCACGTATATGAACGCGCGCTCCGCGCCCGCGGCGCGCGCGGCGATCACGATCCCCTCGATCAGCATGTGCGGCGACTTGGCCATCAGTTCGCGGTCCTTGAACGTCCCCGGCTCGGACTCGTCGGCGTTGCACACGAGGTACTTGTGCATCGAGCCCTTGGGCAGGAAGGAGACCTTCTTGCCCATCTGAAAGCCCGCGCCGCCGCGGCCGCGGATCGCCGACGCTTCGAGCTCTGCGAGTACCTCCTCGGGCGTCATCGACAGCGCGCGCCGCAAGCTCGCATAGCCGCCGCGGCGTTCGTAGGTCTCGCGCGTGGCGAGCCCGGGCTCGTCGATGTCCGCGAACAGGATCAGCTCGCCGGTTGCCCCCTTCGGCTCGCGATCCGCAGTCTCCTCGGGGGTGCTGCGCGCGCGCGCGCGAGGGTCGGCGACCGGCCGCTTCGCCAGGCGCAGCTCGCCGGGCAGCTCCCGGCCGGCGCGCACGTCGTCGATCAGCTCGGGCACGCGCTCGATCTCGATCGGGCCGACGTAGTCGCCGTCGACGCTCATCATCGGCGCGATGTCGCACGCGCCGAGGCACTCGAACGCGCGCACGTTGAACTCGCCGTCGCCCGCGGTCGCCGCGCGCACCGCGTCGAACAGCGCGTCGGCGCCGCGCAGCGAGCACGAGATGTTCGTGCACACGTACACGTCGTGGCGGCCCACGGGCGCCATCTCGAGCATGTCGTAGAAGCTCGCGACCGATGCGAGGTACGCGGGGGTCACCTGCATCACGCTCGCGACCTGCTCGATCGCCTCGGGCGAGCACCACCCGTACAGCTGCTGCGCGGCGTGGAGCGCTGGGACGGCGGCCGAGTGCCGGTCGGGGTACAGCGCCATCGCCGCCTCGATCTTCTCGCGCAGCTCGTCTGGCACCTGCGTAACAGCAGGGTCCGGAATCAGCGCGGGGTCCTTGGCGACGTCCGCGCCGGCGTCCCAGGCGGACGCGTGGCCGTCGCGGACGCTCCCGCCTCCAAGCCGCCCGCTTCCGTCCCCGCGCGGCGTGCTCATCGGTCGATGCCGCCGAGGATCGGGTCGAGCATCGCGACGGTGGCGATCATGTCCGCGATGTAGCTGCCCTCGACCATCGGCTCGAGCGCCTGGAGGTTGACGAACGAGGGGTCGCGCATGTGCACGCGCGCGGGCTTGGCGCTGCCGTCGGCGCGCACGAAGCAGCCGAGCTCGCCGCGCGGGGACTCGATCGGGTAGTACGCCTCGCCCTCGGGCACGCGAAAGCCCTCGGTGACGAGCTTGAAGTGGTGGATCAGCGCCTCCATCGAGGTCGCGAGCTCGTGCCGCGGCGGCAGCGCGACCTTGCGGTCGGTGGTGATGTACGGGCCTTCGGGCAGGCCCTCGAGCGCCTGCTCGATGATCTTGACGGACTCGTAGATCTCCGCCAGCCGGCACGCGTAGCGGTCGTAGTTGTCGCCGACCGTGCCCACGGGGATCTTGAAGTCGAACTGGTCGTAGGAGCTGTACGGCGCGGCCTTGCGCAGGTCCCAGGGGTTGCCCGCGGCGCGCAGCAGCGGCCCTGTGACGCCCAGCGCGAGCAGGCGCTCGGCGTCGAGGGGGCAGGTGCCGCGCAGGCGCTGGAGGACGATCTCGTTGGAGTTGAGGATCGCGCCGTACTCGTCCGCGCGCTTGGGCATCACGTCGAGGAACTCGCGCAGCTTGCGCGCGAACCCGAGCGGGATGTCCTCGATCACGCCGCCGACCTGGAAGTAGCGCGTGTGCATGCGCTGGCCGGAGGACATCTCGAACAGGTCGAGGACCAGCTCGCGCTCGCGCAGGCAGTAGAGGAAGATCGACGTCGCGCCGAGGTCGAGGATGCTCGTGCCGAGCCAGATGAGGTGCGAAGCGATGCGGTTCAGCTCTAGGTGGATCACGCGCAGGTACTGCGCGCGTGGCGGGACGTCGACCTGCGCGAGCGTCTCGACGGCGCCGCAGAAGGCCATCGCGTTGAAGTAGTAGGAGAGGTAGTCCATGCGCTCGACGACGGGGATGACCTTCCAATAGGACTTGTCCTCCGCGGTCTTCTCGATGCCGGTGTGCACGTAGCCGACGATCGGCTTCAGCTCGCGCACGACCTCGCCTTCGAGCCTCACGAGCAGTCGCAGCACGCCGTGCGTCGCGGGGTGGTGCGGGCCGAAGTTGATCGTGAGCATCTCCTCGCGGTCGCCGTCGCGTCGCGCGATCTGCTCGGCGGGCGGCGTGAGCGTGATGCTCTGCTCGCCGCGGCGGTAGTCGGAGACGCCGGTCGCGTTCACTCGCGCGCCTCGAGCCACTGCGCCTCGTCGCGCGTGAAGAGCACGGGTTCGCCCCCGACGGGGAAGTCGCGCCGCTGCGGGTGGCCCTCGTAGTCCTCGGGCATGAGGATCCGCCGCGGGTCGGGGTGGCCGCGGAAGACCACGCCGAACATGTCGTAGACCTCGCGCTCCTGGTGGCTCGCGGTCGGCCAGCCGGGGCC
The DNA here is from genome assembly GCA_036270715.1 of Solirubrobacteraceae bacterium. Taxonomy (GTDB): domain Bacteria; phylum Actinomycetota; class Thermoleophilia; order Solirubrobacterales; family Solirubrobacteraceae; genus Palsa-744. The sequence goes on along the minus strand of DATBCA010000175.1, from coordinate 2,413 downwards.
GTCCTCGCCGTCGGGCGTCACCGAATCGAGGTCGGGCGCGTCCGTGGGTACGCGCACGCGGACGGTGATGCGGTCGACGCGGCGCATGTCGAGCAGCTCGTAGACGACGCCTAGCCGCGGCTCGTGCGGGAAGTAGTCGAGTCCGTGCACGCTCGCGAGGAACGTGAACCCGTTCGCGCGCAGGTGCGCGAGGACGGCGCGCACGGCGGCGGGATCGACGTCGAGCGTTGCGCGCTCGCGGAAGAAGGTTTTGTCGAGGACCGCCGCGCCGAGCTCCTTGCCGATGAGCTCGAGCCCGGTTGCGTCAGGCACCGGTGGGCACCTCCTCGGTGCCCTCCGCGCCGTAGCGCTCGCGCCAGCCGGCGTCGGGGTCGTCCTGGACGAGCTTGCGCAGCTTGAGCACACCGTGCATCAGCGCCTCCGGCCGCGGCGGGCAGCCGGGCACGTGGACGTCGATCGGCATGAACTTGTCGGCGGGCACGAGCGCGTAGTTGTTGAACACGCCCATCGAGCTGCAGCAGGCGCCCATCGAGATCGCCCACTTGGGCTCGAGCATCTGGTCGTAGAGGCGGCGGATGATCGGCGCCATCTTGATCGAGACCCTGCCCGCGAGGATGATCAGGTCGGCCTGACGCGGCGAGGCGCGGAAAGCCTCATAGCCGAAGCGAGCGATGTCCATTCGCGGCCCCGCGGCCTGAAACTGCTCCATCGCGCAGCACGCGAGCCCGAACGAGAGCGGGAAGAACGAGTTGGAGCGCGCCCACGCGACGGCCTTGTCGAGCGTGGTCGTGAGCACCCGCTCGTGCACGTGGCGCTCGAGGTCCGCGCGTTCGAGGTCGGTCCCCTTGAGGTGCGCAGGCTGGTTCGCACCGACGAGCTCGCCGCCGCGCAGCATCTGCTCGGCCGAGCGCTCGCGCACCGCCAGCTTGGAGTGGTCGACGAGCTCGCCCGAGGCGCGCCTCACCTCCAATCGAGTGCACCCCTTCGCCACACGTAGACGAACGCGACGAGCAGCAGGATCACGAATACGATCGTCTCGACCAGTGCAAATGTGCCGTAGGCGCGCAGCTCGATCGCGATCGGATACAGGAACGCGACCTCGATGTCGAACAGGATGAACAGCATCGCGATCAGGTAGAAGCTGATCTGGAAGCGCATCGAGCGCTGGACCTCCGAGGGGAGTCCGCACTCGTAGGGGTCGTCCTTCGCCGGCGCGGGGCGGCGCGGGCCGATGACGGAGTTGAGCGTGGCGAACGCGATACCCACGAGCCCGCCGAGGACCAGCAGGACGACCGCAGGGAGATAGCTGCGCAGCACCGGCCGCTGTTATATCACCGCTTGTGTCAAAGTGTCACATAGTGGCAATCGGCTCGAAATGCGGGCGCTCGAGCGTCTCTCGCGGGCGCGATCGGGCGTGATCTGGGCACGCGTGGGGAGTGACTGAAGCGGTCGTCGCCGCCGCGCTCGCGGTGGCCGCGCTCAACGTGCCGCCCGCGCTTCTCGGCGGGTGGCTGTGGTACTGGGGCGAGCCCACCGAGCGCGGCACGCGGGCCTTCTGGATTCTGCTGCGCATCGGCCAGGGATCCGTGCTCATGCTCGCGATCGCGATCGGCTCGCTCGCGGCCGCGGGCAAGCGCTCGAGCGAAGGCCTGTTCTATCTGTATGCGCTGCTCCCGATCGCGATCTCGTTCATCGCCGAGCAGATGCGCATCGCCTCGGCGCAGATCGTGCTCGATGAGCGCGGCCTGGAGAACGCCAAGGCGGTCGGGCGCCTGGACGAGCACGCGCAGCGCCACCTCGTCTCCCAGATCGTGCGCCGCGAGGTCGCGGTGATGGCGATCTCAGCGGTCGTCGTGGTGTTTCTCGCCCTGCGCGCGGCAAGCACCGCGCACGGCTTCTGAGATGGACGCCCGTGTCAAGGGCTGCGTCGGGATTTCTGGGCGCGCCATCGGCCGTCTCCAGGCGTCCGGCTCGCGGCCCGCGGGGAGGCGTGCCTATATATTGCGCCGCGCATGAGGGCACGCGCGAAAATCGCCGCCACGTCGCTCGCCCTCCTCGCCGCGCCGGTGATCGCTGCCGCGTGCGGGACGCAGGGGATCCAGGTGTCGAGCTCGAGCCAGTACTACCGCGGCGCGGTCCTCTTCCGGGACCACTGCTCGGGCTGCCACAGCCTGTCGGTCGTCGGTGCGGAGGGGTCGGCGGCGAGCATCAAGAACCGGCTGCGCACGGACGGGCCCAACTTCAACATCCGCCCGGAGAGCCCCGAACAGGTGCTCTACGCGATCCGCAACGGCGGCTTCTCCGGCGCGATCATGCCCGAGAACATCGTGCTCGGCGAAGACGCGCAGGCCGTCGCGAGCTTCCTCTCGGCGTATTCCGGCCGGCAGGCGCAGCACGTACCGGCGACGAAAAT
>DATBCA010000174.1:0-1928 GCA_036270715.1 Solirubrobacteraceae bacterium | reverse complement strand
GACGCGGACGCGCTGCCGAACGCGAGCGTCGGGATCGCGACCGCGAGCGCGGCGGTGACGACGATCGCGGAGAGGGCGTTGACTCTGATGCGGATCATCGATCGCTCCTTCCGAGTGTTTACGCCGCGAGCGTGTCGCGTCCGCTACAGCCGGCGAGGCGGATCAGCTCCTGCATGCTCGCGCCGTGGCTTGACATCACACACAGGTGGCCGCCTCGCGTCCAGCTGATGATAGAGGTGCCGTCCTGCGAGAGGACACGGAACCTGGTGCGGTCCTGCAACAGCACGGTCCCGTCGCGCGACGCGGGCGAGGGCACGCCGGCGTAGATCGCATAGCCGATGCGCGCGGCGCCACGCGAGTAGAAAACGGTCGTGACCGCACGCCCGTCGACCGTGTCTGCACGCGTGCCGCTCGAGCGCCATCCGAACGCGTCCTCGAGGTAGGGGAATTGGACGCCTCCGACCGCGACGGCGAGGAAGGGGCTGTGATCGCTGCGAGTAGGCGCCGGCGTGGTCGCGGCGAGGAGCGTCGTCTTGGCGGCGCTCGTCAGGCTGAGCGTGTGCCGCGCGCCGCCGCCCGAGGCGAGCACGACGGCGAGCACCGCGACGACCGCCGCCGTCGCCAGAGCGGCCGCGAACGGACGGGCGCGCACCCGCCCCGCGGAGCTACGCGCGGCGGGCGCACGGACGCGCAGGCGTCGCCGTGCGGGTGCCTCGGCGATCATCTGCTCGACGCGCGCGCGCAGGTCGGGCGGTGCGTGCACGTCGATCGAGCGCACCAGCTCGACGAGCTCGTCTTCGGTTCTCGGTCTGTGGTCGGTCATTCGGGTTGCCTGCTTTCCAAGACGCCCGCGGGGCCGAATCGTTCCCGCTCGGAGTCCTGCGCTCTCGAACGCTCGTCCGCCCGCTCGCTCAAGGCGGGGCGATCGTCCGCGCGCGCGCCGTGCGTGGCCACGGCGCCCGCGCCAGGCGTGCCGGAGGGCTGCACGACGCTATCGGCGACGCGCTTGCGCGCGCGGTGGAGGCGTGTGGTCACCGTTGCCTCGCGCACCCCGAGCGCACGCGAGGCTTCCCGGTAGGAGAGACCGACGACGTCGATCGCGATCAGCGCAAGGCGAAACTCCTCGGGGAGCTCGGCGATGGTCTCGTAGATCTCCTGCACCTCGAGCGCCTCCTGCGGGCGCCCCATCGGCCGCGGGTCCGCCGCGGTCACTTCATCGAGCGCCGCGACCGCGTGCGGGCGGCGGCCCGCGGTGCGGCGGCTCGAGAGGTACGTGTTGCGTAGGACCCGCAACAGGTAGTAGAGGTCGTTCTCCCCGCGCAGCACGCGCGGCCTCGAGAGCACGCGCGCGAACGTCTCCTGCACGAGGTCCTCCGCGTCCTCGCGCGAGCCGCACAGCGCCCACGCCGCGCGGTAGAGCCGGTCGAGGTGCTGCGCGAGGGCGTTTGGATCGAGTACGCGCATCGTCTCCTGGAGAGCCTGCGACGTCGCAGGCTCAAAGAGCCGCACTCGCGACTCTACCGCTGCGACGCACGCGCGGCACCCCATGCGCCTGGCGCGTTTCGACAGCCTCTTACGAGGTTCAACGGCTTGGAGACACCCTCGCGGGAAGGATCGACGAGGCGGGGCGTCCTTGAATGCATGGGGATCCGCAAAGGCGTCGTGGCGGCGGCCGCGGCGGTGCTCGGCGCGGCCGTCGCGGTGTTGCCCGCGGTCGCGCTCTCGGAAACGCAGCCTACGATCGAAGCCCAAGAGCCCTACTCCTGGCACCCCGCCGCCGCGACGGTGAGCGAAGGCGGGACGGTGACGATCGCCAATAACACGGGTTACCTCCACGGGGTCGAATGGCGAAGCCCACCCGAAACCCCAACCTGCAGCAAAGTGCCCGTGGGGAGTTCGGGCACGACATGGAGCGGGACGTGCACGTT
>DATBCA010000173.1:0-2960 GCA_036270715.1 Solirubrobacteraceae bacterium | reverse complement strand
ACGGACGCCGTCGTGGAGCACCTCCGCGGCGGTGCCGGGGGTCGAATCGAGTCCCGCCTCACGCAGGCGCGAGAACACCTCCAACGGCGACAGCCCCGACACGTCGCACATGTGCGCGATCTCCATCGGGCTGTACGCGTGCAGGTGCAGCGCCGGCGCGATCTCCTTCGCGAAGCGCAGCCACCCGAGGTAGTCATCGAGCGTCCAATCGGGGTGGATGCCCGACTGGATGCAGATCTCGCTCGCGCCGTACTCGACCGCCTCGAGCACGCGCCGCGCGAACTCCTCGCGATCGTGCTCGTAGGCGTCGGGCGAGCGCTTGCCCTGGCCGAAGCCGCAGAACGCGCAGCCGACGACGCAGATGTTCGAGACGTTGATGTTGCGGTTGACGACGAACGTCACCGTCTCCCCCGCGAGCTCCGCGCGCAGCCCGTCGGCGGCGGCGCGGATGTCGGCGATCGCCTCCGGGCGCGTCTCCGCGAACAGCGCCGTGAGCTGCTCCGCGCCCAGCGCGTGCCCGTCGCGCGCGCGCTCGATCGCCGCGGGCACGAGGTCTGAGCGGATCGGTGCGGGCGGATCCGAACGACCCGACCCGCGCCGTGGGATGAAGCTCCAGTAGCAGCGCTTGATCGTGTCGAGCACGCCCGGCGCGAGCCACTCCGAGTCGATGTAGCGGGGGTAGACGCACAACCGCTCGGTGAGCGCGACGCCTTCCTCCTGGAGGCGCTTTCGCACCTGATGCGGAGACGGGAAGGGATGCTCGGGTGAGATGTGATCGCCGTTGGCGGACAGGCCGCCGAGGTCGCTCGCGCCCGCCGCGACGAGCTCGGGCCACCAGTCCGCGAGGTTCGGCGGGACCTGGATCGCGACGTCCGGCATCAGCCGCCGCGCGTGCCCGATCAGCTCCTGCATCTCCTCGATGCTCACCGGCGATGCCCACTTCGGCAGCTCGAGCGAGGGCCTGCCGTTCGCGACGCCCGTGCGCCAGTACTCGCGCGCGGCCGCGTCCGCGATCTGCGCGGGCTCGCGCCCGTAGTAGCTCTGATGCGGGACGAAGTTCTGGAGGATCACCTCCTGGACGTGCCCGTGTCGATAGTGCGACGCCGCGATCGCCTCCAGCGACTCGAGCCGCTCATGCGGCTCCTCTCCTATCCCCACCAGGATTCCGCTCGTGAACGGGATCTTCAGCTCGCCCGCCGCCTCGATCACCTCGAGCCGGCGCGCGGGGTGCTTGGTAGGCGAGCCCGCGTGCACCGTCTCCATCAGCCGCTCCGAGGAGGACTCGAGCATCAGCCCCTGCGACGCCGTCACCTCGCGCAGGCGCGCGAGGTCCTCGCGCGGGAGCACGCCGAGGTTCGTGTGCGGCAACAGCCCGCGCTCGAGCGCGCGTTCGCACGTCCAGGAGACGTACGCCGTGAAGTCCTCGTGCCCGTGACCGCGCAGGCGCTCCGCGACCTGCGGGTTGACCTCCGGGTGCTCGCCCGTGAGCACGAGCAGCTCCTTCACCCGCCTGCGCGCCGCGCCGTCCAGGATCTCGACGACCTGCTCGGGCTCGTACAGGTGCGCCTTGTGCGTCGCGAACGCGCAGTACTTGCAGTAGCAGCGACACGTCCGCGACAGCGACAGCGTCAGGTTGCGACTGAACGTGACCCGCCGGCGCATCGCCTGTGAGTCTATGACGCGGCGCTCGCCGACCCGCACCGGCCGCGCGCTCGAGACCGCTCGAGGAGCCGGCGCAAGACCGCCAAGCCAGCCGGCGCGAGACCTCCGAGCGAGCCCCCTCGAGAGCGCCCGAGAAGCCGGCGCGAGACCGCCGAGCCAGCCGGCCCGAGACCTCCGAGCGAGCCCCCTCGAGACCGCCCGAGGAGCCGGCGCGAGACCGCCGAGCCAGCCGGCGCGAGACCTCGCCGATTCGACCGCTGCGCGCGCGTGTGCACGTGCGCGATCCGTCCGGTGACGGTGGCAGGCTGCGCGCCATGTCCGACTCCTCCCGCGACGTCGTGCGTCGCGCCGTCGCCGAGTTCGTCGGCACGTTTACGCTGATCTTCATCGGCGTCGGCTCGATCGTCGCAGCGCACGAGATCGGCGACCCGACGCTCATCGGGGTCGCGATCGCGCACGGCGTGGCGATCGCGGTGATGGTCTCGGCGCTCGGCCACATCTCTGGCGGGCACTTCAACCCCTCCATCACGCTCGGCTTCCTCGTCACGCGCCGCATCAAGCCCTCGCTCGGGCTCGTCTACTGGGGCGCGCAGCTCGCCGGGGCGGCTGCCGCCGCGGGCGCGATCCGCGGGCTGATCCCGACGTCGCTCACGGAAGCCCCCGTCAACCTCGGCGTCCCCGCGATCGGCCACGGCATCAGCGCCGGGCAGGCCTTCGGCCTCGAGGCCGTGATGACGTTCTTCCTCGCATGGGTCGTGTTCGCGACCGCCGTCGATCCGCGCGGCACGTTCAAGTCGATCGCCGGCCTGGCGATCGGCCTCACGATCACGATCGACATCCTCTTCGGCGGGCCGTTCACCGGCGCGGCGATGAACCCCGCGCGCGCGTTCGGGCCGCAGATCGTCGGCAACCACTGGTCCGAAGGCTGGATCTGGTACGCGGGCCCGTTCGTCGGCGCGTCCGTCGCGGCGCTCCTCTACGAGTTCCTGTACCTGCGCCCGCTCGCGCCCGAGCCCGTCGGCAATCAGTCGAGCGGCGTGATCGAGCCGCGCGCGGGCGAGGCCGCGTAGCGGCCGCGCAAGGCTTAAACGCCGCGGCCGCCGACCTCGCCTAGGCTTCGCGCGATGGGCGCCAGCGGAATCTACCTCGCGCGGCATGGCCAGACGGCGTACAACCTCGATGGCCGTTTCCAAGGTCAGCAGCCGATTCCGCTGGATCAGACGGGGCGCGCACAGGCGATGGACCTCGCCGAGCACGCGAGTACGTACGGCTTTCGCGCGCTGTGGTGCAGCCCGCTG
>DATBCA010000172.1:0-5490 GCA_036270715.1 Solirubrobacteraceae bacterium | reverse complement strand
CTGGACACCCGCCTCGCCGTCCCAGCGCGCGACCACGTCCTCGTATCGCGACAGCGCCGCCACCACCGTCTCGATGTCGGGGCCGTCGTAGGAGGGCAGCGGCGCCGCCTCGCCGTAGCCGTCGACGCCGCCGGCGTCGCTCAGCGCGACGATCGCGAGCTCGCGCTCTGCGACCTCGCCGTAGGAGGTCTCGAGCGCGCGCGCGAGGCGAAACGTCCGCCGCTCGACCTCGAGCCTCACGAGGGGATCCCGCCGCTCGCGAGGATCCCCGCCGAGTAGAGGACGCAGAACAGCAGCTGCGTGGCGCCCGTGCGCGCGAGCGCCGCGTTCAGGGACGGACCGTCCGTGCGCGTGCGCACGACCGCGTTGATTCGCAGCGCGAGCGGAATCGTCGCCCAGGGGAGCAACAGCCACGCCGCCATCGAGCCGAACGCCCACGGCAGCGGAGCGGTGCCGTACGCGAGCACGAGCATCGCCGTGTACAGCCGCCGCGTGCGCGTACGCCCGAGGCGCACGGCGAGCGTGCGCTTGCCAGCGCGGCGGTCGCTCTCGAGGTCGCGCACGTTGTTCACCACGAGGATCGCGCTCGCGAGCAGTCCGACGGGGACCGCGCACACGAACGCCTGCCACGGCAGGTCCTGCACCTGCACGAAGTACGAGCCCGCGACCGCGACGACCCCGAAGAAGAGGAACACGAACACCTCGCCGAGCCCCTCGTAGCCGTACGGGCGTGGGCCGCCCGTGTAGAGCACGCCCGCGAGTATCGACGCGGCGCCCACCGCCAGGAGCTCCCACCCCGCCACCGCCACGAGGTACGCGCCGCACGCGACCGCGAGGCCGAACGTCACGTACGTCGCCACCAGCACCTGCCGCGGGGGCACGAGGCCGCCCGCGGTCACGCGCACCGGACCGAGGCGGTCCTCGGTGTCCGCGCCGCGGCGCGCGTCGGAGTAGTCGTTGGAGAGGTTCGTCCCGACCTGGATGAAGATCGCGCCGAGCAGCGCGGCGACGAACGCCAGCGGGTGAAACGTGCCGTCGCCGAGCGCCAGCGACGTGCCCACGAGCACCGGCGCGATCGCCGCCGGCAGCGTGCGCACGCGCGCCGCGATCACCCAGATGCGAACGGCGCTCACGCTCAGGCGCGGCGCGGGAAGCGCGTGAAGTCCGGCTTGCGCTTCTCGCGATACGCGTCGCGCCCCTCCTGCGCCTCCGCGTTTTCGTAGAACAGCAGGTTCGCGTCGTGAGCCAGCTGCTGGATCCCCGCGAAGCCGTCCTCCGCCGCGTGGAAGCTCGCCTTGCACAACCGCAGCGCGAACGGCGAGAGCTCGAGCATCTCCGCGCACCAGCGCAGCGTCTCCTGTTCGAGCTGCTCGAGCGGCACGACCGCGTTGACGAGTCCCATCGCCAGCGCGTCCTGCGCCGAGTACTGCCGGCACAGGAACCAGATCTCCTTCGCGCGCTTCACGCCGACCGTCGCCGCCAACAGGCTCGCCCCGAAGCCCCCGTCGAACGAGCCCACGCGCGGGCCCACCTGCCCGAAGCGCGCGTTGTCGGCCGCGATCGTCAGGTCGCACACGAGGTGCAGCACGTGGCCGCCCCCGATCGCGTAGCCCGCCACCATCGCCACCACCGGCTTGGGCAGCCGGCGGATCTGCACGTGCAGGTCCGTCACGTGGAAGCGGCCCACGCCCGAGCCCTCGAGCGCGCTCTCGTCCAGGTACCCGGAGTCGCCGCGCACGCGCTGATCGCCGCCCGAGCAGAACGCGTCGGGGCCCTCGCCCGTGAGCACGATCACGCCGACCTGCGGGTCCTCGCGCGCGTCGCTCAGCGCCGCCGACAGCTCGATGATCGTTCGTGGCCGGAACGCGTTGCGCACCTCCGGCCGGTTGATCGTGAGCTTCGCGATGCCCTCGGGAGAGCGCGACTTCTCGTAGCGGATGTCCGTGTAGTCGCCCGCCGCGCCGCGCGCGACGGCGCTCCATGTGCTCGCCATAGCGTGCGAAGGCTAGCCTGTGCGCCATGCTCGTCGAGGCTTGGCTCGCGCGCGCCGCCGCCGCGCGTCCCCGCCTCGTCGCGCTCGAGACCCCGTCGGGAAGCTGGACGTACGGCGAGCTCGAGCACGCCGCGCTCGCCGGCGCGGCGCAGCTGCGCGAGCTCGGCGCTGGGCCCGGCGTTCCCGTCGCGATCGCCCTCCCGCCCGGCCTCGAGTTCGCGCGCGCGCTGCACGCCTGCCTGCTGCTCGGCGCCGTCGCCGTGCCCGTCGACATGCGCCTGCCGGAGGGCGCGCGGGCGAAGGTCAGCGCCGCAGCAGAGGTGCTCGTCGAGGAGCCGCTGAGCGCGGGTGCACGCGCGCGCGGCGCCTCCGCGCGGATACGCGAGACGCACGACCTCGACGCGGCCGCCGTCGTCATCCACACCTCGGGCACGAGCGCCGAGCCCAAGGCCGTGACGCTCACGTACGGCAACCTCCTCTGGAGCGCGCTCGGCTCCGCCGCCGCGCTCGGCGCACCGCGCGAGGAGCGCTGGCTGTGCGCGCTGCCGCTCGCGCACGTCGGCGGCCTCTCGATCCTCATCCGCTCGGCGATCTACGCCACGACCGCGATCGTCCACGAGCGCTTCGAAGCCGAGCGCGTCGCGAGCGCTCTCACCGCCGGCGAGGTCACGATCGTGAGCGTCGTCGCGACCACGCTCGCGCGCCTGCTCGACGCGGGCCTGCGCCGGCCGCCAGCGTTGCGCTGCGCGCTCACCGGCGGGGGCCCCGTCCCCGCGCAGCTGCTCGATCGCGCGTACGCTGCGGGCGTGCCCGTGAGCATCACTTACGGACTCACCGAGGCCGCCTCGCAGGTCACGACCACGCCGCTCGCGCTGGTCGATCTACGATCGGTCGCCGCCGGCCGGGCCACGCCGGGGCCGCCGCTGTTCTGCAGCCGCGTGCGCATCGCGGGCGACGGCGAGATCCTCGTGGGCGGTCCGACCGTCGCACCGGGAGCGCTCGCCGGCGACGGCTGGCTGCACACGGAGGACGTCGGCGAGCTCGACGGGCACGGCCGCCTGCTCGTAACCGGCCGGCGCTCGGAGGTCATCATCAGCGGCGGGCAGAACGTGTCGCCCGCGAAGGTCGAGGCCGCGATCGAGGCGCACCCCGCCGTCGGCGAGGCCGCGGTGATAGCGCGCGCAGACCCCGAGTGGGGCGAGGCGGTGAGCGCGATCGTCGTGTGGCGCGAGGGCTCCGAAGCGGACGTCGACGGCGTACTCGCGCTGTGCGCGCGCGTGCTCGCCCCCTACGAGGTTCCCAAGAGCGTGAGCACGCGCGCCGAGCCGCTCCCGCGCACCGCGTCGGGCAAGCTCGTGCGGCGGGAGCTCATGTGAGCACTCCACCCGACGAGCGAGCGGAGATCGACCAGCGCGCGCGAAGCCTCAGTAACTGGGAAGAGGCCGCGAGCGGCTGGCTGCGCCGCTATGAGGAGGTGCGCGAGTTCGCGGCTCCGCTGACGCACTGGCTAATCGACGCGATCAACCCGCAGCCCGGGCAGCGCGTACTCGAGCTCGCCGCGGGCCTCGGCGAAACGGGGCTGCTCGCCGCCGAGCTCGTCGCGCCGATCGGCGGGGTGATCGTCTCCGACCAGGCGGAGGCGATGCTCGCCGGAGCGCGCGAGCGCGCCGCCGCGCTCGACCTGAGCAATGTTGAGTTCAGCGTGCTCAACGCCGAATGGATCGATTTGCCCCTCGCGAGCGTCGACGCCGTCATCTGCCGGTGGGGCTACATGCTCATGATCGACCCGTCCACCGCCCTGCGCGAGACCCGCCGCGTGCTGCGCCCGGGCGGGACGCTCGCGCTCGCCGTGTGGGACCGCATCGAGGAGAACCCCTGGGCGAGCCTCCCGGCGGCGGCGCTGCGCGAGCGCGGGCTCGCGGCCCCTCCCCAGGAGGGCGCTCCGGGGCCGTTCGCGCTATCCGACCCCGAGCGCCTGCGCGACCTCCTCGGCGGCGCAGGCTTCCTCGATGTGCGCATCGAACCCGTCGAGCTCACGCGCCGCCACGCGACGTTCGACGAGTTCTGGGATGTCACGCTCGACCTCTCGCGCGTCTTCCACGACGCGGTGCTCTCGCGCCCGTCTCAGGAGATCGATGCGATCCGCTCGTCGCTCGAGCACAGCCTCGAGGTCTTCCGCGCCGACGACGGCAGCCTGAGCATTCCTGCGCGCTCGCTCGCGGCGTCGGCCGAAGCGTAGGGCCGTTCACCGCGGGCCGGGCGCCGGCCGATCGAGATCCCCGAGGCGCTTCGATCGGTCTACCGGGATCGGCTGCGGTTGGATAGCCTGGCGCGGGCATGCTCTACGACGACGCCGCCGACCTGTCGCTGCTGGACCGCAAGACCGTCGCGATCATCGGGTACGGCTCGCAGGGCCATGCCCACGCGCTCAACCTCAAGGACTCCGGCGTCGCCGTCGTCGTCGGGCTGCGGGAGGGCTCCTCGTCGGTCGACGCCGCGCGCGAGCACGGCCTCGAGGTCCTGCCCGTCGTTGAGGCCTCCAGCCGCGGCGACGTCGTGATGATGCTCGTGCCCGACGAGCTTCACCGCGCAGTGTGGGAGGGCGAGGTTCGCGACGGCATCGCCGAGGGCAACATGCTGATGTTCTCGCACGGCTTCTCGATCCACTACGGCGAGGTCGAGCCGCCCGCCGGCGTCGACGTCACGATGGTCGCGCCGAAGGGGCCCGGCCACCTCGTGCGCCGGCAGTTCCTGGAAGGCAGCGGCGTCCCCGGACTGCTCGCCGTCGCGCAGGAGGCCACCGGCAACGGGCGCGCGCTCGCGCTCGCGTACGCGAAGGCAATCGGGTGCACGCGCGGGGGCGTCATCGAGACGACCTTCAAGGACGAGACCGAGACGGATCTCTTCGGCGAGCAGGCCGTGCTGTGCGGCGGCGCCTCGGAGCTCGTGCAGGCGGGGTTCGAGACACTCGTGCAGGCCGGATACGACCCCGAGATGGCGTACTTCGAGTGCCTTCACGAGCTCAAGCTGATCGCCGACCTGATGTACGAGAAGGGTCTCTCGGGCATGCGCTACTCGATCTCCAACACCGCGGAGTACGGCGACTACACGCGCGGCAAGCGCGTGATCACCGAGCAGACGCGCGCCGCCATGCGCGAGATCCTCGCCGAGGTCCAGTCCGGCGCGTTCGCGCGCGAGTGGATCGCGGAGAACCGTGCCGGGCAGGAGAACTTCAAGCGCATGCGCGCGGAACAGGCCGACACGCAGGTCGAGCACGTCGGCGCCGAGCTTCGCTCGCACATGGACTGGATCAAGCCGTCGTTCTAGACGCGCCTGCGCGATGCTCGCCTATGTGTTCTGGCACGCGCCCGCGCAGGGTGTCGATGTCGCGCCTTACGAGCAGGCGCTGATCGCCTTCCACCGCTCGCTCGCGCACTCCCCGCCCTTCGGGTTCGAGGGCTCGGCCGCGTTTCGCATCGCCGAGCCGCCGTGGGCCG
>DATBCA010000171.1:0-3059 GCA_036270715.1 Solirubrobacteraceae bacterium | reverse complement strand
CCAGCGTCGGCAGCACGACGGTGCAGCATTCGACGACCTACCAGATCGTGAACTTCACCGCCACGCTCACTCACCTGCCGTGGCGCGCGTCGCTGTACGTGACGAACCTGCTCGACCGCCAGGAGATCCTCTCGTCGCCGTCGCAGCCGAATCAGCTCGGCAACCTCACCAACGACTTTCTGGTCAACCCCCCGCGGGAGATCGGCGTGCGTCTCGGTTACAACTTCTGACGGCCGGCTGCAGCCTCTCTAATCGTCCACCGCCACGCCGTGGGCGCGCAGGGTGTCGATCAGTAGCCCGAGGTGCGCCCGGTAGTGGCGCCAGCGGCCGGTCGAGCTGCCGTAGATCGGACGCCGCACCTGCGCGGCGCTCGCCGTCAGCGAGACCGATCGGTTGTTCTGGATCTCGACCGCCGCATCGCTCCAGGCGAGCCCGCAATAGTCCGCGACGGCCGCGCCCACGCGCCGCGGCTCGCGCACCAGCTCCTCGTAGACGATCTCGTGCAGCCGCCCGCAGAGCGCAGAGCGCCAGTGATTCATCAGCCCCGCGTAGGCGGCGTAGTAGCGGGCGAGCTGCACGAGGTCGTAGCTGAAAGGGTAGCCGGCGGCGAATAGCGTCCGGTACATCGCGAAGCAGCTGTCGAGCGGCGAGCGGCTGACGAGCAGTATGCGCGCCTCGGGCAGTGCGCGATGAATGGCGCCCACGTAGAGGTAGTTGAGCGGCAGCTTCTCGATGATGCGGACGGCCGCCACTCCAGGGTCGGCGAGCCGCGCGTAGCCGGCCGCTACCTCCGCGGTGTCCGCGGCCGCCGCACGCCGGAACACGTCCCCCTCCCCGCGCGCGGCGGCGAGCAGCGCGCGCGAGAAGTGGTCGGTCTCCCCGTTGGATCGCGCGCCCGCAAGGCCGGTGAGGATTCGCTCGGTGAGCGTGGTACCCGAGCGCGGCAGACCGACGATGAAGACGTAGCGCGAGGCGTCGACCGCGCCCTGAGAGGCGGCGGTCCGCGGCGCCGGCCGCGCCAGAAGCTCGCTCGGATAGACCTCGGCAATGCGCGCGAGCTTGCGCTCGTCGGTGGCGACGTCGTACGCGAGGCGCGAGCGGCGCGCCTCGGCCGCCGCGGCGAACGACTGGAAGGCCGCATCGAACTGCCCGATATCGTCCAGCTCCTTGCCGAGCGCGTAGCCGAGGAAGATCCGCGCGCGGTGCTCGAGCCCGGGCCGAGCCAGTTGCGAGCGAAGCTCGGCGATGTGGTTCGCTTGCGGCGACTGGACACGCAGCTCCGACCTGAGCAGGTAACTCGGGTACTGGGTTGCATCGAGCGCGATCGCCCGGTCGCAGGCCGCCTCGGCCGCGGCGAGCCTGCCGAGGCTGCGCTCACTGCACGCCAGGTTGTACCAGAACCGCGGATCCTGCGGCGCCACCTCGGTGGCGCGCCGGTACAAGGCGTTGGCGCGATCGTGCCGGCCGAGCGCCATCGAGACGAAGGCCAGACCGTCATAGGCGTCCGCGGCGCCGGGCGCGAGCTCCACCGCCTGCGCGACCACCTCCTCGGCGTCCGCGACGCGACCCAGCCGGAGCAGCACCGAGGCGAGGAAGCCATGCTCGGGCAGGCAGACCCGCGCTCCAGCGACCGCCCGCTCGGCACGCGCCAGCGCCTCCTCGACGCGCCCGGCCTGCGCCAATCGATAGGCTTCGCTCGCACCTGCCGAGGGGGCGGACACGCTCATTTTATTGAGTGTACGCTACGCTCCTGCCATGACGACCCCCATCGACAAGCCCCTGCTCGATTCCGCCTGGGAAACCGTTCGCCCGGTCGTGCGCTGGACGCCGATGCTGCGCTCGGACTACGTGGATTCGCTCGTCGGCGCGCGCGTATTCCTCAAAGCCGAGTCATTGCAGCTCGCGGGCTCGTTCAAGATGCGCGGCGCGTGTTTCAGGGTGAGCCGCCTGTCGAGTGACGAGCGCACCCGCGGCGTGGTCGCCTTCTCCTCCGGCAACTTCGCGCAGGCGCTCGCCCTCGCCGGCCGGCTCGCCGGCGTCCCGGTGACGATCGTCATGCCGAGCGATGCGCCGAAGCGCAAGGTGGAGCTGACACGGCGCGCGGGCGCGACGGTCGTGTTGACGGAGCACGGCGCTCGCAACCGCGAGGAAGTCGCCAATGCGCGCGCCCACGAGATCGCCGACGAGGAGGGACGCGTCTTCCTGCACCCCTTCGACGATCCGCTGGTCGTCGCCGGCCAGTCGACGCTCATGCGCGAAGTGCAGCTCGACGCGCAGCGCGAGCAGGTGCGGTTCGACGCGATACTCTGCCCGGTCGGCGGCGGCGGCCTGATCGCGGGCACCGCGCTCGCCGAGCGCTACTTCGGAAGCGGCACCGAGGTGATCGCGGTCGAGCCCGAGGCGTGCGACGACATGCGCCGCTCGCTCATCTCCCACCGCCGCGAGCGCAATGTCGGCAATCCCCCGACCATCTGCGATGCCATGCAGGCCTACACCCCGGGCGCGGTACCGTTCGAGGCGGCCTCGCACCTGCTCTCCCGCGGCATCACCGTCGACGACGACGCGGTGCGCGGCGCGATGCGCATTGCGTTCGAGGAGTTCAGGATCGTGCTCGAGCCGAGCGGGGCGATCGCGCTCGCGGCGGCGCTGCGCCACCGCGCGGAGTTTGCGAATCGCACGGTGGCTCTCCTGTGCTGCGGAGGGAGCGTCTCGGTGGAGGATCTGCTGCGGCTCACGCAACCCGCGACGGGCGCCTCCCTGAGCTGACCTCGGGAACCCGCAAACAAATCAATCGCTTGCGGCTCCTGACTGCGTTGTCGGGATCGAGTCGGTGTGCAGTCGGACGGAGTGTTTCCACTCCCCGCCGACCTGCGTTGACGCCCCGGCGCGCACCGCGTAGAAGTGTCGGGCCTTTCGTTGAGAGATGCCAGGCGTTGGTTCGGCGCCCGGGGGGGCATCGTCCGTGTGATAAAAGTAAAACAATTGAAGCTGCGCATCTTCGCGCAGTTCGTGATCATCATCGCACCGATCGCGCTGGTGCTCATCTACCAGGCGGTCTC
>DATBCA010000170.1:0-1751 GCA_036270715.1 Solirubrobacteraceae bacterium | reverse complement strand
TGGCTGATGCCGATCCTGCCGCTGCTGTGCCTGCTGGCGGCGTGGTTCGTGGTCGAGCTCTCGCGCATGATCGCCCTCGCGGCGGAGCAACGTCGGTTGCGAGCGCCGCCTGCGCGCCGCCTCGCACCGGCCGTCCTCGTTCTTCTAATAACGGTCACGCTCGCGCAGGGGCTCCTCTACAGCGTGCATTCGGGGCTCGTGCTCGCGCGCGCCGACACGCGCAACCTGACGCGCGTGTGGATGCTCGCGCACGTGCCCGCGGGCACGCCGATCGTCGCCGAGCCGGTGTCGCCGGACGAATGGGCGCGCGAAACGCGGCCCGGCAGCTCGACGGCGGCGAACCGCTACCGCTGGGCGAAGTACGCCTCGCTGCTGCCTCGCATCGCGCCCGACGGCGCGCTGCTCGCGAGCCCGCTGCCGCAGGTCACGATCGAGGACTACGAGCGCACGCTCGCGCCTGCGCTGCTCGGCTACTACCGCAGCCACGGCTACTGCGTGATCGTGAGCGGCTCGACGCAGTCCGGGCGCGCGTACGCCGACCCGCGCGCGGTTCCGCTCGCGATCGCCTACTACCGCGAGCTCGCGCGGGAGGGCGAAGTCATCTATCGCGCGTCGCCGTACGGGGCGGGCGCGCGGCCGGTCGCGTTCAACTTCGATTGGAGCTTCGACTACTACCCGCTCGCGTACGCGCGGCCGGGCCCCGCGATGACGCTCTACCGCCTGCACGGCGGGCGGTGCGGGCGCTGACGCGGGGTTATGCTGGGATCGGTGACGACGTACACGGACACCGACAAGGTTCACATCGCGCGCGCGATCGAGCTCGCGCGCAAGGGGACCGGCGCGGTCAGGCCGAATCCCGTCGTGGGCGCGGTGATCGCGCGCGACGGCGAGGTGCTGGGCGAGGGCTGGCACATGGAATACGGAGGCGCGCACGCGGAGGTCAACGCGATCGAGGCGTGCGGGCTCGCGGACCTCGCCGGCGCGACGCTGTACGTGTCACTCGAGCCGTGCTGCCACGAGGGCAAGACGCCCCCGTGCACCGACGCGATCATCCAGGCGGGCATCGGCCGCGTGGTCGTCGCCTCCGACGATCCGACCGAGAAGGCGTCCGGGCGCGGCCTCGGCATCCTGCGCGACGAGGGCGTCGACGTGGTGATCGCCGGCGGCGAGCTCGCGACGAGCGCGCGGCTGCTCAACCAGGCGTTTCGCAAGCACGCGCGCGTGGGACGTCCGTGGGTGCTGTTCAAGTCCGCGATGACGCTCGACGGCAAGGTCGCGACGAGCAGCGGCGACTCGAAGTGGATCAGCGGCGAGGCGAGCCGCGCGCTCGCGCACCGCTGGCGCGCGTCAGTGGACGCGGTCGTCGTCGGCATCGGGACCGCGCTCGCCGACGATCCGCAGCTGACCGCGCGGCCCGAAGGGGAGCTCTCAGCGATTCCGCGCCAGCCGCGCCGCGTCGTGTTCGACACGCTCGCGCGTCTGCCCACCTCCTCGCGGCTGCTGGACGCGGCTGGGCAGGAGATTCCGGTGACGGTGATCGTCTCCCGCGCGGCCGCGCACGCGGACACCGCCGCGCTTGAAGCGGCCGGCGCGCAGGTGATCGTCGCGACGGGCGAGAACGAGCCCGCGCGCGTGCGCTCGGGCCTTGATCAGCTGGCCGCGGACGGGGTCAGTTCGGTGCTGCTCGAGGGCGGCCCGCACCTCGCGGGCGCGTTCTTCGACGCGGGCGAGATCGACGAGATCCGGCTGTT
>DATBCA010000169.1:0-2045 GCA_036270715.1 Solirubrobacteraceae bacterium | reverse complement strand
ACGGTCCTCCGGCCTGCAGGATCTCGTGGTCGGCGGCGTCGTACGTCACGTCCTCGCCGAGTCCCTCGTCGCCGGCGCCGAGCATGCGGATGACCGTGCTCTTGCGTTCGAATTGACGCGAGATCTCCAATTCGAGCCCCTCGAGCTCGTAGGAGTCGATGGCGAGCGGAAGCTCGGCGAGCTGCGCGTAGGTGCTCATCCCCGCGTCCCCGTCCGGCCGGCGCCGCCCATCCGCAAGCTCGCCATCGCGCTCGTCATCCCGACTCGCGAGCCGAGCTCCCCGCCTCGGCGGAGAGGCGCTCGACGAGCTCGTCGAGGCGCAGCTCGGTGAGCGCGTCGCCGACGGCGCTCAGCTCGCTCGCGCACTGCTCGATCAGCGCCTTGCCCTCCTTGATCAGGTCGACCGTCTCGTTCAGCGAGGCCTCGCCCGAGTCCAGGCGCCTGATGATCTCCTCGACGCGCGCCGTCGCCGCCTCGTAGGTCGGCGCGGGCGCCGGCGTGTTCGCGGCGGGCGCGCGCCCGGTGCCCCGCTCGTCGTTCATCGCTCGCCGATCCGCGCGCGTAGCTCATCGTCGGCGAAGCGCAGGCGCACGTCGCCGGCCGCGCGCGCCGCCGCAGCCAGCGGGAGGACCTCGCCGTCCTGCGTCGTCACGAGCGCGTAGCCGCGCTCGAGCGTGCCCTGCGGATCGTGGCCCGCGAGCGCGAGCGCGAGGCGCTCGAGCTCCTGCGGGCGGCGCGAGCGGCAGTCCCGCAGGGTCGAATCGGCCTTGCGCCCGAGCACGAGCGCGCGCCGCGCGCACAGCTGGCGCTCGTCCGCCACGCGCCGGCGCGAGGCCGCGCGTATCTCGCGCAGATCTTGGTGCAGCCTTGCGCGCTCGCGCGCGAGGTGAGCCGCCGGCGCGCGCGCCAGGCCCGCGAGCTCTCGTGCGCGTCGCAGGACCGCCGCGCGCGCGTGCTGGCCGAGACGCGCCGCCGCGCGCGCGTGCTCAGAGCGCGCACGCGCGCAGTCGACGCCCACCGCCGCCTCCGCCGCGTGCGTCGGCGTCGACGCGCTCACCGCCGCCACGTCGTCGAGGAGCGTGCGGTCGGTGTGGTGGCCGACGGACGCGACCACCGGCACGCCCAGCAGCGCCACGGTCCGGCAAAGCGTCTCGTCGCAGAAGCACAGCAGGTCCGCGAGCGAGCCGCCGCCGCGCGCGACGATCACCACGTCGACGCCGCCGACGCTCGCGAGGTCCGCGAGCGCGCGCGTGATCTGCGGGGCGGCGTGGCGATCCTGCACGGGCGCGAACGCCCACACCACTCGCCCCGCCCAGCCGCGGCGCGCGAGGCCCGCGAGCACGTCGTCGCGCGCCTTGCCCGACTCGCCCGTGATCACGCCGATCGTGCGCGGCAGCAGCGGCAGCGCGAGCTGCTTCTGGCGCTCGAGCAGGCCCTCCGCGTGAAGCTGCTTTCGCAGTCGCTCGATGCGCGCGAGCAGGTCGCCCTCGCCCGCGACGCGCATGTCGGTGACCGCGAAGGAGAAGCTCGGAGACGCGGTCCCGCTGCCCGGGTAGTAGTCGCAGCCGCCCGCCACCACCAGCTGCATCCCATCCTGCGGCGCCGCGCCCGCGCGCGCGACGATCGCCTCCCAGGCGTCGCGCCAGGCGGCACAGGAGATCGCGCCCTGTGCGTCGCGCAGCTCGAAGTACACCCGCGCGCGTGCCGCGCGGAGGTTCACGAGCTCACCCACGAGCTGCACGCGCGCGAACGAGCGCAGCCTGCGCCGCAGCGCCGCCGCGTACTCGCCCACGCCGTACGGGCCCGGAAGCTCGCTGCCCGGAATCGCCGCCGCGGACGCGTGCTCGCGCGGGCCGGTCTCCGATCGGTCGACCGCCGGCGCCGCGTCGGCGGACGGGACCGCCGGAAAGAGGCTCTCCGCCCCGGAAAACTCGGACATCACGGTCAGCATAGGCGCTAGCATCGACGGCGATGCGGCGCCCGCAGACATCCGCACGCAGCGACGTCTTCGCTCGCCGCCGCTAGCGCGCGTCGTGCCCGCACGC
>DATBCA010000168.1:0-4699 GCA_036270715.1 Solirubrobacteraceae bacterium | reverse complement strand
GGGGTCGCCGCCGCGGCGCTCGCGCTGCGCGGGCGCCCGCGCGCCGGCGCGCTGCTCGCGGCGCTCTCGTTCGCGGGCATCGTCGACGAGGCACAGAACGGCCCGCGGATCGTCCGCCGGCTCATTCGCCGCCGCCGCGTGACCGTCAACGTCGTCGCGCGCGCCGGCGAGCGGGAGGCGCGCGGCGACGTCAAGACCGTCGTCGTGATCGCGCACCACGACGCCCCGCAAACGGGCTTGATCTTCGACCAGTCCCTGCAGAAGAGGATCTACGAGGTCGCGCCGGAGGTGCTCGAACGCTTCAAAACGGCGCCGCCGCAGTGGTGGCTCGGGCTGGCGGGACCGCTCGGGACGCTCGCCGCCGCGCTGACGCGGCGCCGCTCGCTCGCTCGCTTCGCGCTCGCGATCGGCGCGCTCGCAACGGGGCTCATCGCGGACGTCGCGCGAAGCGAGACCGTGCCCGGCGCCAATGACAACCTCTCGGGCGTCGCCGCGCTCGTCGGGCTCGCGGAGCTGTTCGCGGAGCGCCCGATCGAGAACCTGCGGCTGATGCTCGTCTCGTGCGGCGCCGAGGAGACGCTCCAGGACGGCATCCGCGCGTTCATGTCGAGCCACGCCGGCGAGCTCGACGTGCGCTCGACGTACTTCGTCAACCTCGACACCGTCGGCTCCCCGCACCTGGTGATGCTCGAGGCCGAGGGCCCGGTGTGGATGGAGAGCTACTCCGGCCCGTGGCTGCGCGAGGAGACCGCCGCGCACGCCGGGCGGCTCGGGATCGAGCTGCGCCGCGGATATCGCGCGCGCGCGTCGACCGACTCCGTGATTCCGAGCCGGGCGGGGTACCCGATCGTGACGCTCGTGTCGATGACCGACTGGTTGATGCCGGCGAACTACCACCTGCCGAGCGACGTGCCCGAGAACCTCGACCACGCGGCCGTCGCCGACGCCACGCGCCTGACGTTCGCGCTCGCGCAGCACCTCGCGGGCGCGCGCGCAAGCGGCTGAGGGCTCCTACACGACCTGCGCCAGCCGGCGTCCCGCCGCGGACAGCGCGCGCGCCGAGCGAGCCTGCAGCACGAGCTGGAGGTCGAGCAGGCGCGCGTCGAAGCTCGACAGGCGACTCTCGCGCGCGACGGCGTACGCCGGTACGCCCGTCTGGCGCGCGCGCGTCGCGACCTCGAACGCGACGCCGCGGGCGATCGTGTGGGGGTCGAGCGCGGCGACCGCGATGATCACCCCGCGCGCGGCGCGCAGGCGCTCGTCGAAGCCGAGCGCGGCGAGCTGCTCGGCGCCGTCGCCGTCGAGCAGCGCGACGTCCGGTTCGGGCGCGCCGCCGGCGCGCAGGCCGCAAGCGAGCGCCGCGGCAGCGGCCTCGGCGCCGATGCGGGCGGAGTGGGCGCCGCTCACGAGCAGCGCGCGGCGGGGGATGAGCACGATCGGGCATCCTTCCAGCAATGAGCCTGCCGCTCGCGCCGCCGCTCGCGCCCCAGCTCGCGCTCTCGCGCAAGGAGCTTCCGCTCGGCGAGGATTACTCCTACGAGGTCAAGCTCGACGGGTTCCGCTGCCTGGCGTTCGTCGACGGCGACGAGGTCTTCCTGCAGTCGCGCAGCGGCAAGCCGCTGGGGCGCTACTTCCCGGAGATGCGCCCGCCCGCGGGCCGCTACGTGCTGGACGGCGAGCTGCTCGTGCGCGACGCCGACGGGCACGAGGACTTCGACGCGCTCGGGCAGCGCATCCATCCGGCGGCGTCGCGCGTCGAGCGCCTGGCCGCGGAGACGCCCGCGAGCTACGTGGTCTTCGACCTGCTCGCGCGCGCGGACGAGTCGCTGCTGGCGAGCCCGCTGCGCGAGCGCCGCGCGGCGCTCGAGGACCTCCTCGCCGCGCGCGAGTTCGGCCAGGCGTCCGTCGAGTTGATGCGCGCGAGCACCTCGCCGCAGGACGCGCGCGGCTGGCTTCTGACCGCCGAGGGCGCGATCGCCAAGGAGCTGTCGGCGCCCTACCGGCCGGGCGAGCGCCGGGGCATGGTGAAGGTCAAGCGCGTGCGCACGATCGACGCGGTCGTGACCGGCTGGCGACCGGGCAAGGAGCCCGGCACGGTGGGCGCGCTGATCCTCGCGCTGTACGAGCCCGGCGGCGAGCTGCGCGTCGTGGGCCACTGCTCGGGCTTCAACGCCGCCGAGAAGCGCCGCCTGGTCTCCTTCCTGGCGCCGTACGAGACCGGCGAGCGCGGCAGCGGAGACCCCAGCCGCTGGTCGTCGGGCCGCGAGCTGGAGTGGGTGGCGCTGCGCCCCGAGCTGGTCGTCGAGATCGATTTCGACCACACCTCCGCGGGGCGCATCCGCCACGGCGCGAAGCTGCGCCGCTGGCGCGATGACAAGAACGCGCGGGAGTGCACGGTGGATCAGCTCTCCTGAGCTCGTCTACGATCTGTTGCTGTGAGTGGCGCGGGGGCGACGGTAGCCGAGGAGGAGTACCTGCAGAGCCTCTACTGGCTGCAGGAGGCCGGCCTGCCGATGACGGGCGCGAACGTCGCGCGCGCGATGCAGCTGTCGGCGCCGACGGTCCACGAGATGGTTGGACGCCTCGAGCGCGACGGGTACATCACGCGCGACCGCGGCCGCACGATAGCGTTCACGCGCTCCGGCGCCGAGCACGCGGCCCAGATCGTGCGCCGCCACCGCCTGATCGAGCGCTTCCTCACCGACATCCTGGGCGTGCCGTGGGACGAGGTGCACGAGGAGGCCGAGCGGCTCGAGCACGCGATGTCGCCGCTGCTCGAAGAGCGCATGCTCGCGGCGATCGGCGGCGCCAACACCTGTCCGCACGGGCACCCGATCGTCGCCGGCGCGCGCCTGGAAGGCGTCCCGCTCGCCGACGTGCAGGACGGCGCGTCGGTGCAGGTGCTGCGCTTCGAGAACGAGGCCGAGAGCGTGCTGCACTACCTCAAGGACGCCGGGCTCGAGCCGGGGCTGGAGGGCACGCTGTCCAGCCGCGACGACGACGAGGTCGTGCTCGAGGGTGCCGACGGGCGCCGGCGGGCGGTGACGGCGAGCGTCGCCGAGACCGTGACGGTCCGCGCCGACCCCTCGCCGCCGGCGCGCACGGCGCTGCCCGAGCGGCTCGTGCTCGGCGAGCGCTACGGGCGCTGAAGCGAGCGGTAGGCCGCGGCGAGCGCTACAGCCGCTGAAGCGAGCGGTAGGCCGCGGCGAGGCGCACGACGCCCTCGTCGATCTGCTTGGGCGTGACGCCCGCGTAGGCGAGGCGCATCGTGTTCTCGCCGCCCTCGAGCAGGAAATCGCTGCCGTTCACGACCGACACACCGAGTTCGCTCGCGGCGTGCGCGAGCGCGCGGACGTCGGTGCCGTGCGGCAGCGTGACCCACATGAAGTAGCCGCCTTCGGGGGCGTGGAAGCGCGCCTCGGGAAGCTCGCGCCGCAGCGCGTAGGAGAGCGTCTCCGCGCGCTCCTGCAGCGCGGCGCGCACCGTTTCGATCGAGCGTTCGATCGCGCCCGACGCGCAGAACTCGTACACGATCGCCTGCGAGATCATGCTCGGGGAGATGTACGTGTCGCGCGCGAGGTTGGAGATCGCCTCGATGAGCGCGGCGGGACCGACGAGGTAGCCGACGCGCACGCCCGGGCAGACGGTCTTGGAGAACGACGACGCGTACACCACGCGCTCGGGATCCATCGAGAGCATCGTCGGCAGCGACTCGCCGCGAAAGCGCAGCGCGACGTACGGGTCGTCCTCGAACACCACGAACTGGTGCTCGGCGGCGAGCGCGAGCAGCTGTTCACGCTTGGCCAGCGAGAGCGTGTAGCCGGCGGGGTTCTGGAAGTTGGGGATGATGTGCGCGAGCCGCGGGAGAACGCGGCCGCCGCCGAGCAGTCGCGCGAGCGCCCTCGTGTCGATGCCGTCCTCCTCGAGGTTGATCGCGTGGATGCGCGCTCCGCGCTCGCGCAGCGACAGCAGCGTGCGGTCGTACGTGGGCCGCTCGACGACGACGTCCTCGCCCGGGTGCACGAGGTGCTCGAACAGGAACGCGTCGGCCTGCATCGAGCCGTTGGTCACGAGCACGCGCTCGGGATCGACGCCGTGTCGGTCCGCGATCCACGAGCGCAGCCGCGGGTACCCGACCGAGGTGCCGTACGCGGTCGCGCCGCTGGGATCGCTCTCGAGCGCCCTCACGGCCGCGTCGCGCAGGCCCTCCACGTCGATGATGTCCAGCGAGGGCGCGCCGCGCGCGAACGAGATCGTCGCGGTCGCCGGCGCCGCCGCGGGCGGCGGCTCGTTGAGCCGCGCGAGCAGCGCGTTGTAGTCGTTGGTGAGCTCGCGCGCGGTGAGCTCGAGGCGGTCGCGGAAGCGCAACAGCTCCTCGGGCTCCGCGTGCTCGCCGATCGGAGATCGGCCAGCGCTCGGCGCGGGCGCGGGCGGCGCGCCGGCAGGCAGGGCGGCCCCGCCGGCCCCGGCGCCGGCCGTGGCGGCCGCGGCGGCTCCGCCGGCCGCTCGCGGCGCGCTCGCGGTGACCGCCTCGTCGACGACGCGGCTTCCCCCGGCGTTGGCCTCGGCGGCTGGCGCGGCGGGTGCGGGCTCCTCCTCCAGCGCCGGCTCGCTCACGGGCGCCGAGCGGTCGATGCTCGCGATCGTGCGTTCGAGCTCGGCGAGCTTGCGCTCGAGCTCGCCCAGCGTGCCAAGGATC
>DATBCA010000167.1:0-2359 GCA_036270715.1 Solirubrobacteraceae bacterium | reverse complement strand
ATCGGCCGGACGCAGAGCTACGACCTCACGCCCGAACGCGCGTACGCGCGCCACCTCGCAGCGGCCCTCGAGGAAGTCGATCTGCGTCGCCGGCAGATCGCGCGGACCGGCGCTCGCGCGGCGACTCCAGACGAGGTCGGGCGCCTCGGCGGCGACCTTGCGGCGAGCTTCTCGCGTGCGGCGGCGGCACTCGCCGCTCTGGAACCGCCGCCGCCGGCCAAAGCGGCGCACGCGCTCCTCACGCGCGCGCTCGGCACGGCGGCAGCCGCGTACACCGCTCTCGCTAGCGCCGGCAGCGGGGGAGGCGCGAGCGAACTCCTTCACGCGCGCGCCCGCGTGCGCGCGGCCGAGGCCTCGGTGGACGAAGGTCTCGAGGCCTTTTCGCTCCTCGGCTACGGGCCCGCGCCGGGCGGCTGAGGCGCCGGGTCAGTCGCCGCGCTCGCGCGCGAGCTCGGCCATCTGCTGGAAGGCCTCGAGCGCGTTCGGGGGTTCCGCGGCGCCGTCGAGCTCGGCGTAGATGTTCGCGATGTTGACCGCGAGCCGCTCGGCCTCGCGCCACTCGGCCCAGCGATCGAGCGAGAGCGAGCGCGCGGCCTGCACGGGAGTCATACCCTCGACGCGGCACGCACGAGCCCTCTCGTAGAGATACTGGAAGTACGCCTTCAGCTCGCGCACCTCGCCGGTGCCCGCGAGCGGTCCATGTCCGGGGACGATCACCGCGGGGTCGAGCGCGAGGATGCGATCGCACGCGTCGATCCAGTGCGAGACGGGCCCCGCCCACGCGATCGGGTGCGCGTTCGCGAAGAGGATGTCGCCGGAGAACAGCACGCGCGCGTCCGGCGCGTGCACGAGCGTGTCGCCGCGCGTGTGCGCGGGGCCGACCTCGATCAGCCGCAGGCGCACGTCGCCGACGTTCAGCTCGAGCTCGCCGCTGAACGTGTCGTTGGGGAGTGTGGGCTCGATGCCCTCGAACTCGAACGAGCCGAAGCAGCGCAGGAAGAACTCGCCGAGCTCGCCCATCTGCGGGGCCTGCGCGACGAGCGCGGCCATCGCGGCGGGCGGAAGCTCGGACATCTCCGCGGCGGTCTGCTCGGAGGCGACGATCCGCGCGCCGGCGAGCAGCTCGTTGCCGTAGCAGTGGTCGCCGTTGGCGTGGGTGTTGACGAGCGTGTCGATGCTCGCGGCGGCGGGGACCGCGCGGCGTATCTCCGCGAGCATGCGCTCGGTGAGGTGCAGGTCGAAGAGCGTGTCGATGAGCAGCGCGTGCCCGCTGTCGGCGACGAGCCCCGCGTTGCTCCAGCCCCAGCCGCCGTCGGGCTGCAGGTAGGCGTAGAAGCCGTCGCCGATCTCGGCGAGCCCGCGCTCGTAGGCCGGGCGCGCGTCAGTCATCGTCGAACGGAGCGAGCGCAACGCCGTGGTCGCGCTCGCGCATGCCGAGCTCGTACGCGCCTCCGTGCGCGCTCTCGAGCGTGCGCGCGGGCGCGCCCGGCCACCCGGCGATGGAGACGGAGATCGCGGCGATCGAGCAGTTGACGACGTCGTGGCCGCCGCCGCCGCGGGGGTCGCTGTAGCGCCAACCTGCGGCGGTGCCCGCGGGGACCGAGACGCTCACGTCGATTCGCAGCCCGCCCTCGCCCGAGAGCCCCAGCTCGCACCCGGCAGGCGACTCGCGCACGTGGCGCACGCGCGCGCGCAGGCCGCCGACGCGCGCGCGGCGGCCGCCGACGGAGACCGCGCCGTTGGCGACCCACGGCGTCATCCGGCCCGCGACGAGGATGCGCCCTAGCGCGACGTCGAGCCACGCGTCGGGCGCCTCGGCGAAGTCGATGCCGTGCAGCCAGATCCAGCGCTCGGCGTGCTCGGAGCCCCAGTTGTGGCCGACCATGCCGCGCCAGTCGCGCACCTCGACCTCCCCGCTCCCGGGGCTGCTGAGCGTGCCGCGAAAGCGCGCGGCGGGAAGCGGGCTCGTGAGCTTCGTGCGCGGGAGCGGCGCGCGGTACAGCCACGCGGCGGGCAGGTGCAGCAGCTCGGGCTCGTCGCCCGCGATCTCGAGCGTCCACGAGGCGCTCCCGCACGACCCCGCGGCTCTCTCGCGCGCCCAATGCTCGCGCCCTCGCCGGCTCCCTCGACGGCCGGCTCGCTGGCCGGCTCGCCGACGGCGATCCAGCCGTCGGGCGGCACGCGCACGTCCTCGGTGGTGAGCTTGTGCATGAACGGGGCGCCGCGCGTGGCGTCGAACACAGTGCACCAGACCGAGCCGCGAGGCGGGTGTCCGGGGGGTTTGCGGACGGTGTGGCGTATCCACGCGCCGAGCGCGCGGTCGGGCGCGACGGCGCGCAGGTAGAACGACTCGTACATC
>DATBCA010000166.1:0-2910 GCA_036270715.1 Solirubrobacteraceae bacterium | reverse complement strand
AGCGGGTCGTTCCTGCCCGCCGCGCTCCTGCCCGCAGTGGGCCTCGCGGGGCTCATCGCGATCTCGCAGCTGTGCACGTACGCATCAGCGCTCGCGCCGGCGACGCCGTACGCGATCCTCGTTGCGAGCCTCGCGGGCTTCGCGCTCTCGCGCGCGCGGCTCACAGCGCTCGCGCGCAGCGTGCGAGAACGCTGGCTGGGGCCGGCGTTGCCGCTGCTCGCCTACGCGCTCGCACTCGCGCCCGTGCTGCTCGCGGGCCGTCCCTCCTTCTCCTCCTATCTCGTACTCGGGGACTCGGCCGTGCACATGGTCGGAGCGGACTACCTCGTGCGGCACGGTCAGGACTTCGCGCACCTCGATCTGCGCAACTCCTACGGGCTGACGCTCGACGCGTACTACAACTCGAGCTATCCGTCGGGCGCCGACACCGTGCTCGGCGCCAGCGCGCGACTGCTCGGCCTGCCCGTCATCTGGGCGTTCCAGCCGTTCAACGCGTTCGTGCTCGCGCTCGCGTCCGGCCCGGCATGGCTCTTGGCCCGCCGGACGGGGCTCGGCGCGGCGGGTGCCGCGCTGGCCGCGCTAGCGGCGACGCTGTCCGCGCTCGTGTATGGCTACGAGCTGATCGGGTCGATCAAGGAGCTCACGGCGCTCGCGATGATCCTCACGCTCGGCGCGCTCGCCGTCATGCACCGGCGCTGGCTGCTCGGCCCCGCGAACCGCGCGGTCGTGCTCGCGCTAGTGCTCGCGGGGGGCGTCTCGGCGCTCGGCGTCGGTTTCGGGGCCTGGGGGGGCGTGACCGTGGCGCTGCTGCTCGCGGTCCTGCTCGCCACGCTGCGCGCGCGGCAGGCGCGCCCGCGGCGCGCCGTCGCGCTGTGCGCGACCGCTGCCGTGGTCACGGTCGTGGCCGCGCTGCCCACGTTTCTCGACGTCGGCGGCTCCCTGCACGTCGCCACGACGATCGCCTCGACGTCCAACCCCGGCAACCTGCACACGGCGCTGCGCTGGGACGAGGTGCTCGGGGTGTGGTTGCGCGACAGCTACAAGCAGCCGCCGACGGGCGTCGCGCGCGCGTTCACCGACGCGCTCGTCGCGATCGCGCTCGCCGCATGCGCTCTCGGCGTGCTCGGCATGCTCCGCGCGCGCGCGTACGCGCTGCTCGCGTGGTTGCTCGCGATGGTCGCGCTGCTCGCCGCGGTGAGCCTGTACGCGACCACGTGGGTCGACGCGAAGGGCCTCATGATCACCTCGCCGATCGTCGTGCTGATCGCGTGGGCGGGCGTCGGCGCGCTGCGCGGAGGCGCGGGGCGGCTGACGGGCGCGCCGCGGCGCGCCGCCGGGGCCGCGCTGGCGCTCGCGCTGATCGGCGGCGTGCTCGCGTCCGACGCCGCGCAGTACCACGCCGCGAACCTCGCGCCGAGCGCGCGCTACGAAGAGCTCGCGTCGCTCGACCGCGCCTACGCGCGCCGCGGTCCGGTGCTGTTCACCGAC
Source organism: Solirubrobacteraceae bacterium (assembly GCA_036270715.1). Lineage (GTDB taxonomy): Bacteria > Actinomycetota > Thermoleophilia > Solirubrobacterales > Solirubrobacteraceae > Palsa-744. The sequence continues at coordinate 1,422 of DATBCA010000166.1, read as the reverse complement.
TTCGACGAATACGCGCTCTACGTGCTGCGCGACCTCGACGTCGGCGGTCCCAACTTCACCTCCCCGCCGCCGGCGCTCGCGGGGCTGTCGAGCGGCCGCGGGCAGCCCGTCGTGCTCGACCGCGCCGCGCCCGCCGCGCTTGCCGCGTACCCGCTCATCGTCACCCGCCGCGATCCCACCGCGAGCCCTCCGCCCGCGGCCTACGCGGAGGTGTGGCGCGGCACCTATTACGAGGTGTGGCAGCGCGTGCACGGGGCGCCGATCGCACTCGAGCACCTCGCGCGCTCGCTCGCAGGGACCGGCTACTGCGCGCGCCTGCGCGCGCTCGCGGGCACCGCGCGAGCGCGGCACACGACTCTGGTCGCGGCGTCGCAGCCCGAGGCCGTGAGCATCTCGGTGCGCGACCTCCCGCTCCACGCGCGCTGGGGCAGGACCGCGTACGGCGTTCTGATGACGCGCGCGGGCTCGCTCAGCGTCCCGTTCTCGGTGCCGTCGGCCGGCGAATGGGACGTGTACCTCGCCGGCGAGTTCTCGCCCGCGTTCGACGTGCGCGTCGACGGGCGCAGGCTCGCGACGGTCGAAGGGGAGCTCGGCGGCAACTCGCTTGTCCCGAACCTCACCGCGCCCGCGCGTGTGTCGCTCGCGGCGGGCCGCCACGAGGTCGTGATCACGCGACGAAGCGACGCAGTCGCACCCGGCGACGGCGGCGCGGCGGTGCTCGACCGCGTCTACGTCGCGCGCGCGAGCGCGCCCGCGCGAACGCGGGTCAGGCTCGACGCGCGCGCTTCGACGGGTGGACTGTGCGCGGGCGGGTATACGTGGGTCGAGGCGCTTCCGCGGGGATGAGCGTGACGAGGTCCGCGCCGCTCGGCGGCACGAGCACGGTCACGCGCCCGGAGCGTTCCGGCCGCACGGGTGCGGCGTCGTCGACGCGCCAGGTGCCGTCGGGCGCGACCGTGGCGTTGCCGAGCGTCACGCCCGACGTGGAGGCCAGCGAGCGTGCGCGCAGCGCGAGCACGCTCGCGGAGCGAAAGCGCCAACTCGCGGACAGACGGACCGCGGCCGCGCGCGAGCCGAGCGGGTCGTCGTCGATGATCAGCACATGCAGCGCGCCGCTCGCCGCGCGCATCGCGACCACGTCGACGTTCGCGCGCCGTTCCCACGTGATCGACGGGGCTGCGGGCGTGTCGCCGAGGAACGCCCGGTCGAGCAGGAGCGCGTACCACTCGGGCTGAGCGCGCAGCCTGCCTTCCGCCAGATCCTGCGCGCTTGCGGCGCAGAGCGGCGAGTAGCCGAGGCAGTTGCGTAGATTGCCGTGGAAGTTGATCCCGGCCATTCCCGCGGCCATCGTCCGGGCGACGTAGTCCGCCGCCCACAGCGCAGATCCGAAAGTGTTGCTGATGCCGGGGCGCCCTCCGCACG
>DATBCA010000165.1:0-4342 GCA_036270715.1 Solirubrobacteraceae bacterium | reverse complement strand
CGGCGTCGCCCACGCGGCGGGATCGGACAATTCGTCCTCCAGCGCCCGCATCGCCGCCTCGGCCTCTTCGACCGCGCGTTCCGCGCGCGCGATCGCCGACAGCCGGTTCTTCGATGGCCCGTCCCGCTTCGTGCGCTCCTCCTTCGCCGGCTTCGCTGCGGTTGTGGTCGCGCTCGCGCCGTCGCCCGCGCTCGCGCGGCCGTTGCTCGAGGCTGCGCGGGGGTCCGGCGTGTCTACGGATCGGTGCGCCGCGCGCGCGTGCGTGCGCGCGGGCGCGCGCGCGGCGGTCGAATCCGAGCCCTCCCCCCCCGCTTGCACAGATCCTTGACGGCGTTCTTCGCGCACGCGCGCGTACTCCGCCCAGCCTCCGAGGTACGTGTGGAGCGTCCCATCCTCGACCGCGATCGTGCGCGTTCCCACGGCGTCGAGCAGCGCGCGATCGTGCGTCACCAGGAGCACCGCCCCGGGGAACGCGGACAGCGCGTCCTCGAGCGCCTCACGGCTCTCGATGTCGAGATGGTTCGTCGGCTCGTCGAGGATCAGGACGTTGGCGCCGCTCTGCACGAGGATCGCGAGCGACAGGCGCCGGCGCTCGCCCCCCGAGAGGCCTTCGAGCGGTTTCTCCGCCTCCTCGCCCGAGAACAGGAAGCGACCGAGCAGCGCGCGCGCCTTGTTCGGCGTCAAACCCGTCGCGTGCTGCGCCGCCTCGAGCACGCTCTGGGCGTTCGCGCCGGCGGCGCCGAGCTCGTCGGCGTGCTGCGAGAGGTAGCCGACCTTCACGTTGTGCCCGACTCGCAGCTTGCCCGCGGCGAGCTCGCGGCGTCCCGCGAGCGTCTCGATCAGCGTCGTCTTGCCCGTCCCGTTGGGGCCGACGAGCGACACGTGCTCGCCGCGTTCGAGCCACAGCTCGACGTCGTCGAGAAGCACGACGTGCTCACCGACCTCGACGCGCCCGTCGAGCAGCTCGAAGATCACCCGCCCGCTGCGCTCGGGTGCCTTGAACGAGAACTCGAGCCCCTTGCTCGGCGCGGACCGATCAGAGATCGGCCAGCGCTCGATGCGCTGCATCTTCGCGAGCTTCTTCACGCGCGACTGCGCCTGGCGCGCCTTCGTCGCCTTGTAGCGGAAGCGCTCGATGAAGCGTTCCATGCGCGCGATCTCCGCGCGCTGGGAGTCGACCGCGCGTCCGAGCGCGAGCTCGCGCGCGGCCTGCTCCTTGCGCCACTGGTGCCAGCTGCCTTTGAAGTAGCGTGCGCGACCGCCCTCGAGCTCGAGCACGGCGGTCCCGACGGCCTCGAGGAACCAGCGGTCGTGAGCGACGAGCACGACCGCCGCGTCGAGGTCGACGAGCGTCTGCTCGAGCCATTCGAGCGACTCGATGTCGAGGTGGTTGGTGGGCTCGTCGAGCAGCAGGACGTCGGCGCCCGCGGCGAGCGCCCGCGCGAGCGACGCGCGTGTGAGCTCCCCGCCGGAGAACGTACCCAGCGCGCGCTGCGCGTCGTCGTCGCTGAAGCCGAGCCCCCGCGCCATCGCGAGCGCGCGCTCGCGCCAGAGATAGCCGCCGCGCGTCTCCAGCCGCGCCTGCGCGCGCGCGTAGCGCGCGAGCAGCGCGTCGTCGCTCGCGCCGGCCGCCATCTGCCCCTCGAGCGCCGCCAGCTCGGCCTCGATCGCGAGCTCCTCCGCGCACCCCGAGAGCACGTAGTCGTGCAGCGACAGCGCGCGCTCCCGCGGCGGCCGCTGGTCGTGCAGCGCGATCCGCACCCCCTTGGCGACGCTCAGCTCGCCGCCGTCGATCGACGCCTCCCGCGAGAGCATCCGCAGCAGCGTCGTCTTGCCCGCGCCGTTGCGTCCCGCGAGCGTCAGCCGTTCGCGGCGCTCGAGCTTGAACGAGACGCCGCGCAGCAGCGGACGCCCCGCGATGTCCTTGCTGAGATCGGATGCGCTCAGTAGCGCCATCGAGAATGGATCTTGACAAGCATGCGAGCGCGCTCCGCCAACGAGCGCGCGCGCCGCGCTCCGATACGATCTCCGCGATGCGCCGCCTCGCACCGCTCCTGGTGATCCTCTGCACGGCGATGCTCGTTGTCGCGCCAACGGCGAGCGCGGCCAACAACGGTCGCGGGTTCTACGGAGCCACGAACGACAAAGTCATCACCAACGCGGGGTTCATCCTCATCATCTTCTTCCCGCTGTTCGTGTTCGTCATGAGCACGCTCCAGCGCCGTCTGGAAAAGCGCAAGGAAGCGCGCCACGCCGCGGACATCTCGCACGCCGACGCGCGCTACCGCGGCGGCTGGTGAGCGACTCCGCCGTCGCCTCCGGCGAGCGTGCGGTGGCATACGAGCGCCGCGGCGCCGCGGCGCTCGTGACGATCGCGCGCGAGCAGCGGCGCAACGCCGTCGACGGCCCTACGGCCGCCGCGCTGCACGCGGCGTACGAGCGCTTCGAGTCCGAAGGCGACGCTCGCGTGCTCGTGCTCACGGGCGCCGGCGAGCTCGCCTTCTGCGCGGGCGCTGACCTCAAGGCGATCGAGTCCTTCGCCGCACGCCTTTCGCTTCCCGGCGGCCCGATGGGGTTCACGCGGCTCACCCCGTCGAAGCCCACGATCGCTGCGATCTCCGGCTTCTGCCTCGCCGGCGGCCTCGAGCTCGCGCTGTGGTGCGACCTGCGCATCGCCACCGAGACCGCTGTCCTCGGCTATCCCGAGCGGCGCTGGGGCGTGCCGCTGATCGACGGCGGCACGCAGCGGCTGCCGCGCATCGTCGGACTCGGGCGCGCGCTGGACCTGATCCTCACCGGCCGCATGGTCGACGCGCGTGAGGCCGTCGCGATGGGCCTCGTCACCGAGGTCGTCGCCCGCGGCGCGCACGTCGAGCGCGCGCTCGCGCTCGCGGAGGGCCTCGCGGGCTTTCCCCAGCGCACGATGCTCGCCGACCGCCGCGCCGCGATCGAGGCGCTTGGAATGCCGCTCGCCGCGGGGCTCGAGCTCGAGGCGCAGACCGGGCCCGAGGTGTTCGCCGACGGCGCCGCGGGCGCCGCGCGGTTCGCCGCCGGCGAGGGCCGCGGCGGCGCCGGCGCCGGCGCGTGAGCGCGCGGCATTAGAGATAGGCTCTGTGCCGCGATGGCCTACTTCGTAACCGGCGCGACCGGCTTCATCGGCCGGCGCCTCATCGAGCGGCTGCTCGGCCAGCGCCAGGGGACCGTCTACGTGCTCGTGCGCGAGACCTCGCTCGAGCGCCTGCAGGATCTGATCGCGCGGTGGGGCGCCGTCGTCGGCGACGAAGCCGCCAAACGCGTCGAGCCCGTCGTCGGCGACCTGCGCCGCCCGCTGCTCGGCGTGGATCAGGAGCACGTGTTCGAGCTGCGGGGCAAGATCGAACACTTCTTCCACCTCGCCGCCGTCTACGACATGACCGCGCCCGCCGAGCGCAACACCGCGGTCAACGTCGGCGGCACCACGCACGCCGTCGAACTCGCGCGCGCGGTCGACGCCGAGCAGCTGCACCACGTCTCCTCGATCGCGGTCGCGGGGACGTACAGGGGGATCTTCGAAGAGAGCATGTTCGATGAGGGGCAGAAGCTCCCCTCGCCCTATCACCGCACGAAGTTCGAGTCCGAGCGCATCGTGCGAGAGCAGCCGTACGTGCCCTGGCGCGTGTACCGGCCCGCGATCGTCGTCGGCGACTCGCGCACGGGCGAGATGGACAAGGTCGACGGCCCGTACTACTTCTTTAAGGCGATCCAGCGCCTGCGTCAGCTGCTGCCGGAGTGGACGCCGCTCGTCGGGCCCGACCTCGGCAGCACGAACGTCGTGCCCGTCGACTGGGTCGTCGGCGCGCTCGAGCACATCGCGCACGAGCCCGGCCTGGACGGCAAGGCCTTCCACCTCACCGACCCGCGCCGCCAGACCGTCGAGGAGGTCATCAACGAGTTCGCCGTCGCCGCGCACGCCCCGCGCTTCGCGCTCAGCATCGACAAACGCCTCACCGACCCGATCCCGAGATGGCCGTTCGCGCTCGCGCTCGATCTGCCGCCGTGGCGGCAGGTGCGCAAACTCGCGCTGCGCGACCTCGGCATTCCCGAACAGGTGCTCGCGCACATGGAGCTCGTGCCGCGCTTCGACACGCTCGAGACCGGACGCGCGCTCGCGGGCACGCCGCTGGAGCAGCCGCCGCCGCTGCACGACTACGCGCAGAAGCTGTGGGATTACTGGGAGCGCGAGATGGACCCCACGCTGCACAAAGGGCGCACGCTCAAAGAGGCGCTGCACGGGCGGACCGTGCTCATCACCGGCGCATCCTCGGGGATCGGGCGCTCGACCGCGCTGCAGGTCGCCGCGGCG
>DATBCA010000164.1:0-14108 GCA_036270715.1 Solirubrobacteraceae bacterium | reverse complement strand
TCGTAGGGCGGAGGTGAAGTTCTAGCGAGAACGGGTCACGCGAACATCGCGCTCGCCGGGCGATCGCGAGCGGCGGTTCCGCGCTTTCGACGGCGCCGGGAAGGAATCGCGCCGAGAGGTGTTTATGGAGGAGCAGCTCCTAATTACCACTCCCCCGAGAGAAAGGTAGGACATGCGCTCCACTACCCAGCGCGACGGTGCCGGCATGCTCGCACCAGCGGCGCCGGCATCGGAGGAGGCGTCGGGCTCGGTGAGCCGGCGCTCGTTTGTCGCGACCGGGCTCGCCGTCGGCGCGGGCGCGGCCATCGCGCCGTTCGGTCGCGCGGCGGTCGCCATCGCGGGAACCCCCGGAGGCAAACCGACCAAGGGCGACGTCGCGATTCTGAGGTTCCTCGCCGCGGCGGAGATTCTCGAGACGGACCTGTGGCAGCAGTACAACGAGCTCGGCGGCATCCAGGACGCCGAGGTCCCCGGAGGCAGCGGGAGCAAACCGTACGTCGAAGCGCTCCAGGTCCTGGATGAAGACATGCCGCAGTACATCCACGACAACACGGAGGACGAGCACAGCCACTTCGCGTTCATCAACGCCTATCTCGAATCCATGGGCGCCGAACCCGTCGACCTCGGCAAGTTCGCCGAACTGCCTTCGAGCCAAGCGACCGGGGCCGCGCAGACGGGCAGGCTCACGAACCTGATGGAACTGACCGTGGACACGAGCTACTGGACTCGCTACCGCAGCCGGACCGGCAACCCGGATCTCGGCGACACGTTCAAGCCGGCGGTACCGGGGCTGCTGGAAGGGAGGTTCCCGGCGATCCCGCGCAGCGACGAAGACCTCGAACCGGAAAAGCACCTGCAGGCGATCGCGAACACGGCGGGCTTTCACTTCGCGTTCATCGAGGGGGGCGGCACGAGCCTGTACCCCTCGCTCGCGCAGCGCGTGCACGACCCGGAAGTGCTTCGCATCCTGCTCAGCATCGGGCCGACCGAGACGATGCACTTCCAGACCTGGCACGACAAGGCCGGTAACGCGCCTGCGCTCACGGACCCGAAGAGCGGCCTCGTGTTCCCGAACCTCAACGAAGCGCAGCCCGGGCTCGTGCTCGAGGACACGAAAACGAACCTGATCATGCCCGAGCCGACCGCGTTCCTCTCGCGCAAGTTCCCGCCCTGCTCGATCATCCGCCCGACGAACACCGCCGGCGCGGCGATGGGTGCCGTGAAGGGGCTGACCGACGACGGACTGTTCCGGGGCCAGCCGCCGGCGTTCTTCCGCGTGCTCAAGGAACTCGCGGCAGCGGCGGATGCCGCGACCGCGCGAGGCTAGCCCAGGCGCGCGCTCGCGCTGCGGCTCCGCGAAGCCGGCGGCGATCACGCAGCCGCCGGCCTCGCGCGGGCCCGCCGTCAATCGTCAACCAGCGAAGGAGGCCGGAGATGGCCGGTTTGGATAACCCGATTCACCTGATGTTCTTGCTCGGCGTGCTGCTGCTCGTGTTCGGCGCCAAGCGCCTACCCGAGATGGGCCGCTCGCTCGGCAGCGGGCTGCGCGGCTTCAAGGATGCGCTCAGCACCGACGCCCCGCAGCAACACCTGCTGGAGCGCGACACGAGCGCCGCGGCTCAGCCGCCGGCCGCGAGCGCGCTGGCCGATCTACGATCGGTCGCGGCCGCCGCCGCGAGTGGGGAGGTGGGCCCGCGACCGACGTGATGTGCGTGCGCTCCGCGTCCGGCGGAGTCGCCCAGTGGATACGCTGGAGCTGCCGTGCCTGCGCAACAGCATCCGGTTGAGTTGATCATGGCGCGGGGATTCACGTCGAACCTCGCGACGCCCGCGTTCATCGTCGACAGCGACGGGAGCCTGATCTTCTTCAACGAGGCGGCGGGCGAGCTGCTCGGCGTGCACTTCGAGGAAGCGGGCGCGATGGGTCCCGAGGAGTGGGGCAGGCGGTTCGAGCCGACGGACCTCGACGGGCGCCCGCTTCCGCCGGAGGAGCTGCCGCTGTCGATCGCCCTCACGGGCGCGCGACCCGCACACCGGCCGATGCGCATACGCTCGGCGCTCGCCGAGAACCACGACATCGAGGTCACCGCGTTTCCGGTCGTGGGCAGGACAGGCCAGCTAGGGGCGATCGCGATCTTCTGGGAGCGGCCGACGTGAGACTTCGGGGCTTCCAGGGCGAGGGCTGATGCGCGTTCAGATCTGCGGCGCGCGGGGCTCGGTTCCGAGCCCCGGGCCCGAGCAGCTTCGCTACGGGGGGAACACCTCGTGCGTGCACCTCACGCTCGCCGACGGCACACACCTGATCCTCGATGCCGGGACCGGCATCCGCAGCCTGCCGCAGGAGCTCGGCACCTCGGGCTCTCACATCCACATCCTGCTCACGCACCTTCATCTCGACCACATCCAGGGCCTGCTGTTCTTTGCCCCCCTGTTCGAGCCTGAGGCGCGCGTCACTATCTGGGGCCCATCCACGCCCGGCGTGTCGCTGAAGAACCGCATCGCGCGCTACCTGTCCGCGCCGCTGACGCCGGTGGACGTTCGCGAGCTGCCGTGCGATCTCGACTTTCGCAACTGCCCGTTCAGCGAATGGGAGATCGGCACGGCGCGTCTGCGCGCGGAGGCGGTGACGCATCGCGGCCCCACGCTCGGGTTCCGGGTCGAGGAGGCGGACGCGACGCTCTGCTACCTGCCGGACCACGAGCCCGAGCTGCTCGGCTCGATACGCGACCTCTCGCCCGAGTGGATCTCCGGGTACTCGCTCGCGAACCGCGCGGACCTGCTCATCCACGACTGCCAGTACACCGACGCCGAGTACGCCGACCATTACGGCTGGGGCCACTCGGCCGTGTCAGCCGCGGTGCGTTTCGCGGACCGTTGCAGCGCGGCGCGCACGCTGCTCTTCCATCACGACCCCGCGCACACGGACACCGAGCTCGACCTCGCACTCGTCGACGCGCTCGAGCGCTGGACCGAGGCGGGACATCGCATCGACGGGCTGCGGATGGCGGCGGAGGGGGAAGAACTGACGGTCAGCCGGACCGCGGAGTCGCGCGCGCTCGCGTAGAGCGCGCCGGCGAACCTCAGCCGACGACGTCGCGATAATCGCTGACCGGCACGATCGCGACCAGCCGCTTCACGCGGTTGCGGCGCCGGCGCTGGGCGTCCTGAACCGCGGACACGAGCGCGACGCGCCGCGCGCTCTGCGCGCGCTCGGGCGGGAGCGCTGCGCGGGGGGCGCCGGCGTCGCGGCGTACGTCTTCGAAAGCTCTTTCGCGAGGCATGGAGCTCCTTCGTTGGGAGGAGAGGCGAACGTTTGCACCCATCGGTAACGCCGCTCTAAAAGAGTCGTGAAGAGCGACGAAGTTCGACACGTTGCGTCCGCCGAACGGGGGGTGACCAAGCGGCGTGCTCGTGCTCACGTACGCGACGAGACGCGGCCGCGCCAGCGGGGCGGAGCTGCGTGGCTGCGCTCTCGAATAGTCGTCGAAAGCGCGTTTACGCACGCGTCGCCCTAGCTAGCGTTCTCAGCGCAGGTCAGCTCAACCCCCCACCGCAGGCCGCGCACCGGTTGATGTCCGAGCCGCCGCGTAGCGGCGAAGACAGGAGCAACACGTGGAACGCATAACGGCAAGATGGTCCGACGGACGCAGCGTCACCTACTGGGACCGCGAGGTGACGGGCGATCCGGGGATCGTCAGCGAGCTCAACCAACACTCTCGCATCACGGGCGAGCGCGACTGGCGCAGGAACGGAATCGCGTTCATGAGTGCGTCATCCGCGGTTCGCGCGCCCGAGGTCCCGGTGTTCGAATCGCGCGGGGTATCGGTTCCGATCTAACGCCGAGTGCGGTGCGCGCACGCGCTGTGTGAGAAGCTTGCGTCCGGCTGTGGTCGATGTCGGGCCGTGGACCTGGCCGGGTTGGCGCCAAGCGGGTCTTTAGCCCCAGCGGAGTGGGTTCGACTCCCACCAGGTCCATAGAAACCGGCCGACGCCTGCTTCGGGCCTGTACGTCGGCCGACCGCGATCAAACCGAGCGCAGGCGTGGCCGGCGCGGCGCCCGTGGCCTTGCGCGCGGCTACTCGAGCGTGACGTCGTAGCCGGCGGCGGCGAGCACCGCGAGGACTTCCTCGGTGTGCGCCGAGCCGCGCGTCTCGAGCGTCAGCTCGACGCCGGTCTCGCGCACGTGCAGAGGCACCGCCTCGCGCACGTGGTCGATGTTGACGAGGTTCGCGCGCGCCTGCGCGACGAGGTTGAGCAACTCCGCGAGGCCGCCCGGCCGGTCGCGCACGCGCGTGAACATGCGCACGCGGCGGCCCTCCATGGTTTCGTGGCGGCGAAGCACCTCGGCGAGCAGCCCGCTGTCGACGTTGCCGCCGGAGACGATGGCCACGGTGGTTCCCGCGACGGGCGCCAACCGCCCCGAGCGCAGAGTCGCGATGCTCGCCGCTCCGGCGCCCTCGCTGACGAGCTTCGCGTGCTCGCTCAGGAACGCCATCGCCTCCGCGATCTCGTCCTCGCTGACCGCCTCGACCCCGTCGAGAAGCTCGCGCAGCAGCGGCAGCGTGAGCGACCCCGGTCGCTTGATCGCGATGCCGTCGGCGATCGTGTTGCGAGTCGTGGGGTCGTCTCGCGAGCGCGAGCCGTCGCCCGTCAGCAGCTCGGCGTACGGGGCGCAGGCGCTCGCCTGCACCCCGATCAGCTCGACGTCGGCGCCGGCCCTGCGGAACGCGATCCCGAGGCCGCTCGCGAGCCCGCCGCCACCGACCGGAACGACGACGCGAGCGAGGTCGGACACTTCTTCGAGCAGCTCGAGCCCGAGCGTCGCCTGTCCGGCGATCACGTCGATGTCGTCGAACGGATGCACGAACGCCGGCCCGCCGGCCGCGGCGAACGCGGCCGCGAGCTCGAGCGCCTCGTCCACCGAGTCTCCGTCGAGGTGAACACGCGCGCCCAGACGTTCGACCGCGAGCAGCTTCGCGACGGAGACGTCGACCGGCATGAAGACGTCGCAGCCGATGCCCTGGATCCGCGCCGCGAGCGCGACGGCGCGCGCGTGGTTTCCTGCGCTCGCGGTGACAAGGCCGGCGCCGGCGCGAGCGCCGAGCGCGGCCACCTTCGCGAGCGCTCCGCGCAGCTTGAACGAGCCGCCGCGCTGGAGGCACTCGGCCTTCAGCGCCACGGGCGCGCCCGCGGCCTGCGCGAGCTCGTCGCTCGCGAGCAACGGCGTGCGCACCGCGACGCCTACGACCGCCCGTCGCGCCGCGTCGAGATCGGCCGAGCCGATCAAAACGCCCGCCGACTCCTTGCCGCTTACCGCGCCCTCGTCCACCACGTGTCAATGATGGTGAAGATCGCGCCGCGCGCCGGGCGCGACGTGTCAACTAAAGGAGCCGCTCGAGCGCGCGCTCGAGCACCTGCCTGCGGCTGCGCGAGCCGTGGGTCACGGCGATGAAGGGGCTGCCGACGAACACGCACAGGACGAGCATGCAGCGGACCTCGACCTCGTCCTCGTCGGCGCAGAACTCGCGGAACAGCGGGCGCAGGTATTCCATCCTGCGGTCGTCCACGCGACGCAGCCGCGCGGCGACGCGCTGGTCGCGCCGTGACCAGTCGCGCACGGCGAGATCGACACGCAGCAGCGAGCGGATCTCGCGCGAGGCGGCGAGCTCGAACAGCCGGCGAAGCTTCGCCCGCGCATCGCCGCCGCGGCGCTCGACGCGCTCGATGGCCTCGTCGACCATCGCGTGCTCCCACGCGCCGAGCAGCTCGTCGAGCAGGGCGCGCCGGTCCTCGAAGTGCCAGTAGAAGCCGCCCTTCGTGACCCCGAGCGACTGCGCGAGCTGCTCTATGCGCACGGCCTCGGGGCCTCCGTCGGCGAGCGCTCGCAGCCCGGCCTCGATCCAGCTGCTGCGCGGTGTGCGTGTCACGGCCATCTTCGTTGAACGGCTGCGCGCAGGCTTGACAGGCGCGTGTCCGTACTCTACCGTATAGATACGCTACCGTATGGAAGGAGGCCGACGATGAGGCTCCCCGACAGCGCGCACACCCGGCAGCCGTGGCGCATCCACGAGCTGACTCAGGACTTTCGCGTGGAGGACGTGTGGGCGCTGCCGGCCCGGGGGTCGCGCGTCGACTTCCCCGAGCTGGTCGACGGCTTCGCCAGCGGTAGCACGAGCGCGAGCCCGTCGCTTCTCGCGCGCACCCTGTTCGCGATCCGCTGGAAGCTGGGTGAGCTGCTCGGCTGGGATCGAGCCGGCAGTGGCGTCGGCTCGCGGGTGCCGACGCTGCGCGATCGCATGCCGGCGGATCTGCGCGAGGCTGCGCCGGGCCCTCGGTTCGATTCTCTGCCGTTCACCTCCCTCTATCTGCTCGACACCGAGTGGGCGGCCGAGATCGCGAACGCGACGATGCACGGAGTGCTCCACCTCGGGTGGGTGCCCGACGCGGAGGGCGGCTATCACGGCCAGATGGCTGTGCTCGTGAAGCCCAACGGGTTGTTCGGAGAGGCGTACATGGCGGCGATCAGACCGTTCCGCCACCTGATCGTGTACCCGGCGCTGCTGCGCCAGATCGAGCGCCAGTGGCGCGATCGGGCCGGCACGGTGACGCCGGCTCACGCGTAGCCTGCGGGCATCGCTGCAAGCTCGGAAATGCCCCCTGCTTCGCCCGCCGCGCACTCGAGCGCGCCCGGCGCGCAGCGCTGGACGGTGCTGTACGACGCGGACTGCGGCTTCTGCAAGTGGGCGCTGGCCCGCCTCTTGCGCCGGGATCGCGCTTCGCGCCTTCGCCCGCTCGCGCTGCAGAGCGCCGCGGCCGACGCTCTGCTCGCCGGACTGACTCTCGAGGAGCGCATGGCGTCCTGGCACCTCGTCTCCCCCGACGGCGTGCGCAGCTCGGCGGGCGAGGCGCTGGCACCCGCGCTGAGACTGCTGCCCGGCGGGCGGATGCCGGCGGCGGTCCTGGCCCGCGTCCCCGCGCTGACCGAGCGCGCCTACAGGTGGGTCGCCGACCATCGCAGCGAGCTCTCGCGGTGGGTCCCCGCGGCAAGCAGGCGGCGCGCGAGCGACTACGTGCGCGCGCGCGAACGCGGGCTCGGCGCCGACGCTAACCAGTGCGGATCGGAGTGATCGCGCGTCCAGCGAAACGCGCGGCGCGAGCCGGATGGATATGGTCCGCGCGATGGTGCGCGTGTTCCACCGAGAGCACGCGGGTCGCCCGATCCGAGCGCTGTGGACACTCGAGGAGATCGGCCAGCCCTACGAGCTGACGATCATGACCCGCGAGGAGGGCAGCTCCGAGGAGCATCGCGAGCGCCACCCGCTGGGGCGCGTCCCGGTCCTCGAGCTCGACGACGGCTTCGTGTTCGAGTCGGCTGCCGTCTGCGTGCACCTCGCCGACCTGTATCCCGAGGCGGGATTGATCGGCCCGCTCGGGACGCGCGCGCGAGCGCTCGCCTACCAGTGGACGGTGTTCGGCCCCGCCGAGCTCGAGCCGCCCTTGATTCAAGCGGCGACGCTGGCCGAGAGCGATCCGGACCTGGCGGCCAAGGCGAGAGCGCGTTTCTCCCGCGCGGCCGATGCCGTCGCCGCGGCGCTCGGCGGGAACGACTACCTGGTCGAGGACCGTTTCGGCGTCGGCGACGTCCTCGTCGGCCACGCGCTGTCGTTCACCCGACGCACGAAATTCCCCGAGGAGCTGCCGCAGTCCTTGCAGGAGTACGTCGCGCGCCTGACCGAGCGCCCGGCATACGTGCGCGCCGTCGAGCGCGCGACCGGCGCACCCGCGTCGGCTTAAGTCGCGCGCCGCAGGCTCCGCCGGCGCGCCTCGCGCGGTCTTACGCGCGCGCACGCACGCGCAGCGGTCGTCCTCGCAAACGACCGCCCGGGCAGCGCCGCGGGGGCGTGTTACGCGCGCGCCGAGGCGCCCGCCTTCGCGCGCGGCCCGCCGCCCGGGAACGCGAGCCGCAGGATCGTGCGGTGGACGCTGCCGAGCTGCGTGCGCAGCGGGCCGGTGTTGTAGGGGAGGCCGTATCGCTCGCAAACGTCGCGCACCCTCGGCGCGACCTCGGCGTAGCGGTTCGAGGGCATGTCGGGGAACAGGTGGTGCTCGACCTGGAAGCTGAGGTTGCCGCTCATGAAGTGGAAGAACGGGCCGCCTTCGATGTTCGCGGCGCCGAGCAGCTGGCGCACGTACCAGCCGCCGCGCGTCTCGTTCGCGACCTCCTCCTCGCTGAACGTGTAGACCCCGTCGGGAAAGTGGCCGCAGAAGATGATCGAGTGCGACCACACGTTGCGCACGATGTTCGCCGTGAAGTTCGCCCAGAACGTCGAGCGGAAGGTGCGCCGCCCGGAGACCGCGGCGGACAACGCGGGGAACGCGAGATAGTCCTTGACGGCCTGGCGGCGCGCCTTGCCGCCGATCGCCTTGAGCTCTTCGAGCGCTTGGCGCTTGGGCTTCTCGCCAGAGCGGATCGCGTCGAAGTTGAGGTCGTGCACCGCGACGCCCCACTCGAAGAACGCCATCAGCACGAGGTTGTAGAGCGGCTGGAACAGGTAGATGGGGTGCCAGCGCTGGTGCGGGTCGACGCGCATGATCTCGTAGCCGAGATCGCGGTCCTTGCCGCGGATGTTCGTGTACGTGTGGTGCTCGTAGTTGTGCGAGTGTCGCCACGCGTCGGCGGGCGACGCGGTGTCCCAGTCCCAGCTGCGGGAGTTGATGTCGGGGTCGTTCATCCAGTCCCACTGGCCGTGCATGACGTTGTGGCCGATCTCCATGTTCTCGAGCACCTTGGCGCCCGAGAGCGCGCCCGTCCCGAGCACCCACGCGGAGCGCTTGCGCGAACGCAGCAGGAGCGCGCGCGCAGCCAGCACGAGGTAGCGGTGCAGGCGGATCGTCCTGCGGATGTAGCGCGCGTCGCGCTCGCCGAGGTCGGCCATGACCTCGTCGTGGATCGCGTCGAACTCGCGTCCGAGCTGCTCGAGCTGCTCGGGCTCCAGGCGCGCGAGCGGGCTCTGGGGCGCGTCGGCGTCAAGGTGCGTGGCGGTCGCGGCGGATGCGGCGGCTGCGGAGGATGGGGCGATGAACGTGGCTGGCATCGGCTTGTCCCTTCTCGTGTGGGTTGGCAGCTTGTTGGGGAGCGCGTCTAGAGGTCGATCTCGATCGCGCCCTCGGGCGCGTTGGTGCACGTGCGCACGATCTCGCCGGCTTCGCCGTGCACGCGCCCGGTGCGCAGGTCGCGCACGCGGCCCGAGCAGAGGCGCCCGACGCACGAGTGGCAGATGCCCATGCGGCAGCCGAACGGGAGCGTCGCCCCGGCCTGCTCGCCCGCGAGGAGGATCGGCAGCGCGCCGTCGCTCTCGGCGTCGAGGCCGCTCTTGCGCAAGCGGATCGTGCCGCCGCAGCCGCGCTCGCCCTCGCCGACGGCTCCCTCGGCGGTGAAGTGCTCGAGGTGAAGGCGCCCGCGGTCGCCGTGCGCCGACCAGTGTGTGCTCATTGCGTCGATCAGCCCGCGCGGGCCGCAGAGGAACGTCTCGCGCTCGCGCCAGTCGGGGCAGAGCGTGTCGAGCTCGTGCGGTTGGACGCGGCCGTGCTCGCCGCTGATGCGCACGTGTAGCGCGTAGCCGGGGCTTGCGACGTCGAGGGCGGCGAGCTCGTTCGCGAACACGATCCCCGCGTGCGTACGCGAGGAATGCACGTGCACGACGTCGCGAAGGCCGCCGCTCGCACGCAGCGCGCGCAGCATGCTCGCGATCGGCGTGATGCCGCTGCCTGCGCTGACGAACAGGAGTCGCTCGGGCAACGGGTCGGGCAGCACGAACTCGCCTTCGACGCCGCCGAGGCGCACGATCGCGCCGGGCCGAAGGCGGCTGTTGAGGAACGGCGAGACCTTGCCGCCCTCGACGAGCTTGGGCGTGATCGCGATGCAGCCGTCGGAACGGGAGGGCTCTGAGGTGAGCGAGTACGCGCGCCAGTGGTGGACGCCATCGACGGCGACGCCGAGGCGCACGTACTGCCCCGCGCGGTGGCCCGGCCATTCCCAGCCGGGCTTGATCAGGACGGTGACCGCGTCGACGGTCTCGCGCGTGACGCGCTCGACGCGGCCGCGAAGTTCGCGCGTGGACCACAACGGGTTGATCAGCTCGAGGTAGTCGTCGGGCGAGAGCGGGTTGGTGAAGGAGCGGACGAGACGGAGCATCTGCCGGCGCCGCAGCGCGGCCGGCATCTGGGGTGTCGCGCCTCGATCGGGATTCTGCGCCTGCGCAAGCATCATGTCCTCTCTCAATGTTCCCTCATTTGAGGTTACGTCGGGTAGAGTATCCTCTGATCGAGAGATGTCAAGTGTGAGCTTGGACACAGAGCGAGAGGGTGAGGGAGGGCGGGCGGAGCCCGCCGCTGGGACGGCCACCGAGCTCACGATCGAGCAGCTCGCGGCGAAGGTTGGGATGTCCGTGCGCAACATCCGCAACCACCAGTCGCGCGGCCTCCTCCCCGCGCCCGAGGTGCGCGCGCGCGTGGGCTACTACAGCGCCGAGCACGCCGAGCGGCTGCGCCTGATCCTCGAGCTACAGGCCGACGGCTTCAACCTCAAGTCGATCGAGCGCCTGCTGGGTGCGTCGGGTGGGTCGGCGGCGCGGCTCGTGGGGCTGCGCGAGGCGCTCGGCGCGCCGTTCGAGAGCGAGACGCCCGAGATCGTCACCGCGGACGAGCTCGCCGAGCGCTTCGGCGAGGTGGACGCGAAGGTCGCTGAGAGGATTCGCAAGCTGAAGCTCGTCACGCCGATCGGCGACGGGCGCTTCGAAGCGTCGAGCCCCGCGCTGATGAAGGCCGCCGAGGAGGTGGTCGCGCTGGGGATCCCGCTGCACGCGGCTATAGACCTCGTCGAGCGCGTCAGTCGCGACTGCGAATCGATCTCACGCGCGTTCGTGCGGCTGTACCTGAAGGAGCTGTGGGAGCCGTTCGCGGACGCGGGGCATCCCGACGAGCGCTGGGACGAGGTGATCGAGGCGATCACGGCGCTGCGCTCGATCGCCACGGAGGCGCTGCTGGCGATGTTCAAGCTGCGCATGAGCGCGGAGGTCGAGAAGCAGTCGGCACGCCTGATCGAGCGCCACGCCAAGCGTTCGCGCTGACGCCCGCACGCGGTTGACGCGCGGCGTTAGCTCTCGGTGCAGATCTCGCAGGCGCCGTGGAGGACGATGTCGTGCTCGGCGACGCGCATCGGCAGGCGCCGGCTGAGCTCGCGGATCGCGTCCTCGAGGTTCTCGTCGGTGAACGGCGTAAGCGCGCCGCAGCTGTCGCACACGAGGTGGTGGTGGTGCCCCGAGCCCGAGCGCAACGGCTCGTAGCGGGTCACGTCGTGGCCCACCTGGACCCTCTGCACGAGGCGCAGGCGCTCGAGCTCGTCGAGGATGCGGTAGATGCTCGCGCGCGCGACGGGTCTGCTGCTGTTGCGCAGCTGATCTTCGATCTCGATCGCGGACAGCGCGCACGCCTGGCCGTCGAGCAGCGCCACCAACGATCGGCGCGCCTTGCCCGAGTGGCGCCCGTCCTGCGCAAGCACGCGCTCCGCGCGTGTCGCCCAGCTCTCGTGTCGGCCCATGGACATCGAACCCAGTCTAGTTTTGCCCGCCGCCGGCTCGAGCCGCTGCTGCGCGCGCGCCCGGGCGGGGCGCCGTGAGCAGGAACGACAGCGCGTACGTCGCGGCGGCGATCGCGATGATGGCCGTGCTCGGTGGGAGGCTGGCGACGGCGTAGCTGAGCGCGAGGCCGAGCCACATCGCGCCGAGCGCGAATGCCGCCGAGAGCGCGAGCGCGAGGTACGGGTTCGGCGTGAGCCGGTGAGCGGCGCCTGCGGGCGCGGCGAGCAGCCCGAGCAGCAGCAGCGCGCCGACCGCCTGCGTCGCCTGCGCGGTCGTCGCACCGACGAGCGCAAGGAACGCCACGCCGAGCGCCCGCACCGGCACGCCGCGCGCGCGCGCGACGTCGACATCGACGCTCGCGAACAACAGCGGGCGCGCGATCGTGAGCACGCCGGCGACGATCGCCGCCGCGATCACGGCCGCGAGCCGGGCTTCGGCGCCGCTGAGCCCGAACAGCGATCCGAACAGCGCGCGCGCGCCGAGCAGCCCGTTGCCGCCGCCCGAGCCCCTGCTGAACAGCGCGAGGAAGAGCACGCCCAACCCGAGCACCCAGGCGAAGATGACGCCGATGGCGACGTCGTCGCCCGCCGCGCTGCGGCCGATCGAGCCGAGCACCAGCGCGATGGCGATCGTCGCCGCGAACAGACCGACGCGCGCGTCGACGCCGGCGGCCGCCGCAGCGAGTGCTCCGGTGAACGCGACGTGGCTGAGCGCGTCGCCCGCGAACACCTGCGCGCGCAGCACGACGAAATATCCGACGGTGCCGCACGCGAGCGCGACGAACGAGCCGGCGAGGAGCGCGTTGCGGAAGAACTCGTGCGCGAACATCAGGCGGTCGGCGCGGCCGTGCGCGCCGCGAGCGCCCCGCGGTCGGCCAGCGCGCGCCCGGCGCGCGCGAGCAGGTACGCGGCGAACGCGACCGTGGTGATGTAGAAGCCGACGGGGTAGTCGTAGAAGTACGCGAGCGCGAGCCCGGTCCAGGTGACGAGCACGCCGATGAGAACGCTCAGAGCGAGGCTCGCGCCGATCCGCGGCGTGATCAGCTGCGCCGTCGCGGGCGGGGCGACGAGCAGCGCGAACACGAGCAGCGCACCGGTGATCTGCGCAGTCTCGGCGACCGCCATGCCGAGCAGCAGCAGGAAGCCGGTGCCAATCGCCCGGGTCGGCACGCCGCGCACGCGCGCGACGTCCTCGTCGAGCGACGCGAACAGCAGCGGCCGTCCGGCGATCGCGAGCGCGGCGAGCGCCGCCGCGGCCACGGCCGCGAGCGCGAGCACCTGTCCGCCGGTGATCCCCAGGAAGCTGCCGAACAGGAGGTTCTCGTAGTTGGCGAGCACTCCCTGATAGAGGCTCAGGAAGAGAAGCCCGCACGCCAGCCCGAAGGCCTGCACGGTGCCGGTGGTCGCAGACTCCTGCCCGCGGCTACCGCGCGAGCGGCGCCCCGCCGCGAGGCCGATGACGAGCGCCGCGAGACCCGAGACGAGGAAGTACCCCGCCGCGGCGGAGACGCCGATGAGGAGCGCGCCGCTCGCCCCGGGGAACGCCATCACCGACAGCGTGTGACCGGCGAAGGTCTGACGTCGAAGAACCATGAACCAACCCACCACGCCGGCCATCACCGCGACGATCGTGCCCGCCTCGAGAGCGTTGACCATGAACGGGAATTCGGTCAGCTGCCGAAGGTCGGAGACCGGGTCGAGCGACGGCCCGCCGACGAGCAGCACGCTAGTGATCGGCATGGCGATCGCTGTGGTGTGCGGGCGGCTCGGGCAGCCCGACCACCACGAGCCTGCCGTCGGCGGTCTCGAGCACCTCGACGGGCGATCCGTATAGCGCGCTGAGCGTCTGCGCGGTGATCACCGCGCGGGGCTCGCCGACAACCGCGTGGCCGGCGCCGAGGTACACGACGCGGTCGAGGTACGAAAGCAACGGATTGGCGTCGTGCGCGACCAGCAGGACGGTGACGCCACGGCTGCGGCAGATGCCCGCGACCAGCGCCGCGACCGCGCTCTGGTTCGGCAAATCGAGGCTGTCGAGCGGCTCGTCGAGGATCAGCAGCCGCGGGTCGCTCACGAGCGCCTGCGCGATCAGCAGCCGCTGCTGCTCGCCGCCGGAGAGCTCGCCGACCGGCCGTCGCGCATACGCGCTCGCGCCCACCAGCGCGATCGCCTCTTCGGCGCGCGCTTTCTCAGAGCGCCTCAGCGGCAGGCCCCAGCGCGCCCCGTCCAGTCCTAGCCGCACCAGATCGATGCCGCGAACGCGCGTGTTCGCGTCGAAATGCCGCCGCTGCGGCAGGTAGCCGATCTCGCTCTTGTGCGCGCCGGGTCGCGCGCCGAGCACTGCCGCGCTGCCGGACGCGAGCGCGAGCTCGCCGAGGAGCACGCGCAGCAGCGTCGTCTTTCCCGACCCGTTCGGCCCGAGGATCGCGGCGAACTCGCCGGTCCCGATCGCGATGTCGACCCCGCTCCA
>DATBCA010000163.1:0-1533 GCA_036270715.1 Solirubrobacteraceae bacterium | reverse complement strand
GAGGTCGATCCAGAAGCCGATGCGCTCGGTGAGCCGGTCCCAGTCCTTCAGGTACGCGAACACCGACTCGCGGCAGCGCTCGTTGAAGCGGCCGATGCCGTACGCCTCGACCTGCGCCTTGCTTTCGATGCCGAGCTCCTTTTCGACGGCGATCTCGACCGGCAGCCCGTGACAGTCCCAGCCGCCCTTGCGCTCGACGCGGTAGCCGCGCATCGTCTGAAAGCGCGGATAGATGTCCTTGAAGACGCGCGAGAGCACGTGGTGCGCGCCGGGCGGTCCATTGGCGGTCGGCGGCCCCTCGTAGAAGACCCATTGCGGCGCGCCCTCGCGCGCGCGCAGCGACTGCGCGAACACGTCGCGCGCGCGCCAGCGCGCCAGCACCTCGAGCTCTAGCGCGGGAAGCTCTTGGCGAGGATCGACCTCGCGCGCGGGGATCAGCGGGTGTCGCGGTCGCTCGCTCGACAACGGCGGCCAATTCTAGGCGCGCGGTGGCGCGCGACCCGGCGCGTGGCCGAGCAGGCGCCGGCGCCGGTGTCGCAGCGCTCCATACGATTGAGCCGTGCGACTGCGCCTCTACCACCACACGGACGGCGCGCGCGTTGCCTACCGCGAGCTCGGCGCCGGGCCGCCGCTCGCGCTGCTGCACTCGGGCCTGCTCTCGCACATGGAGTGGGAGCCGGTGGCGACGACGCTCGCCGAGCGCTACCGCGTGGTGCTTCCCGACCTGCCGCTGCACGGCGACTCCGAGAATCACCCCAGATACCCGTACACGCTCGACTGGTTCGCGGAGGTGCTTGGTGGCTTCGCCGCGGAGGTGCTCGGCGCGCGGCCGGCGCTCGCGGCCCACGACGCGGGCGCGGAGATCGCGCTGCGGACGGTGCTCACGGGGCGCGTGTCGCCGTCTCGCTTGGTCCTGATGGGCAACCGCATGCACGCGCGCGAACCGCACGCGAAGCTGCGCGCGATGTGGCGCGTGGCCGCGCAGGCGGGCGCGGTTCCGGGCCTGGATCGCGCGCTCACGCACGCGACGCGCGTGCTGTTCGCGCCCGAGCGCGGGCTCGCCCTGTCGGCGCGCGCGAACCCGGCGGCGGCGGACGTGGTGAGGCACGCGTTCGCCGACGTGCCCGGCAACTCCAACCTCGCGCGGTCTTGGGCCCGGTGCCTGCGCACGTGGCCGCGTGGCGAGCAGTCCCAGCTGCGCGAGGAATACCGCCGGCTGGCCATGCCGGTGCTGCTGCTGTGGTCGGACAGCGATCCCCGCTACCCGCTCGCGATCGCCGAGGAGGCGCTGCCGCTGCTCCCGGACGGGCAGCTGCGGGTGCTCGATGGCACGGGCTTTCTCGCGGCCTACGACGACCCCGTCGCGCTCGCGCGAGAGCTCGCGCCCTTCACGCGCGCAAGCAGCTGTGGGGAGGCGAGACGACGAAGGCCGTAGCCAACTTCCCGATCTCCGGCGAGACGCTCCCGGTCGACGTCGTGCGCTGGCTCGCGCGCGTGAAGGGCGCGTCCGCGGCGGTCAACGGCGAGCTCGGG
>DATBCA010000162.1:0-6762 GCA_036270715.1 Solirubrobacteraceae bacterium | reverse complement strand
GGCCGCTGGAGGTGTTTGCGGGTGCGAGCGCGCTCCTGCGGGCGACGGGCTCGCCCGAGCGCGGATACGCGACGCAGATCGTGGCGGGCGATGGCTCACCGCTGCGTACGTCGAGCGGTCTTACGTTCGTGCCCGATGCGGGGCTGGAAGGCGCGCACTCGCGGATCGACACGCTGGTGGTGGCCGGCGGCAGCGGCTCGCGGGCGGCGTGCGAGGACGAGCGCCTGATCGCGTTCATCCGCAGGGCTTCGGCGCGCGCGCGGCGCACGGCGTCGGTGTGCACGGGGGCGTTCCCTCTGGCGCGCGCGGGTGTGCTCTCGGGCAGGCGGGCGACGACGCACTGGGCGTCGGCGCAGGAGCTCGCCCGGGCGTATCCGGATGTGGCCGTGGACGCGGACCCGATCTACGTGCGCGACGGCTCGGTGTGGACGTCTGCCGGAGTGACGGCCGGGATCGACCTCGCGCTGGCGCTCGTCGAGGAGGACCTCGACCGCGAGGTGGCGCTGACGATCGCGCGCCACCTGGTGGTGTTTCTACGCAGGCCCGGCAGCCAATCGCAGTTCTCGGCGACGCTCGCCGCGCAGGTGCGCGGACAGCAGGCGCGCGGCCGCGCCTCGCTGCGGGAGGTTCAGCGGACGGTCGTGGAGGACGTCGCGGGGCGTCACACGGTGGAGGCGATGGCGGACCGGGCGCACATGAGCGCGCGGCACTTCGCGCGCGCGTTTCGCGCGGAGACCGGGTTGACGCCGGCGCGCTACGTCGAACGGGTGCGGCTGGAGGCGGCGCGCCGCGCGCTCGAGGAAGGCGGCGAGGCGCTCGCGCAGATCGCGCGGGCGTGCGGCTTCGGGACGCCGGAGACGATGCGACGCACGTTCCTGCGCACGCTGGGCGTCGGGCCGGCGGAGTACCGCCGGCGCTTCGAGTCCTCGGCGCGAGACGGACGCGTGGCGGCATGAGCGCGGAGCCAGCGGCGGCGCGTGAGACGGCGCGCGAAGAGCTGCACAGGACACGAGAGCTGAGCCGGACGGTCAAGCGAAACACGCGCGAAAGGAGCGCCAGATGCAGATAGCGATCCTCCTCTACGACAGGTTCACGGCCCTCGACGCGATCGGACCGTACGAGGTGTTGAGCCGCCTCCCCGGCGCGGAGCTCGCTTTCGTGGCGGCCGAGGCGGGCGAGGTGAGAACGGACAACGGAATGCTGACGCTGGTGGCGCAGCGTGCGCTGGGCGAGATGCGAGCGCCGGACATCGTGCTCGTGCCGGGCGGCCCCGGCGAGGTGGGCGCGCGCGCGGGCGGGGAGGCGCTCGAGTGGCTGCGCGCGGCGCACGAGACGACGACGTGGACGACGTCGGTATGCACGGGCTCGCTGATCCTCGGCGCGGCGGGCCTGCTCGAGGGCAGGCGCGCGACGAGCCACTGGCTCGCGCTCGAGGCGCTGCGCTCGCTGGGCGCTGAGGCGGTGAACGAGCGCGTGGTGTTCGATGGCAAGATCGCGACTGCGGCGGGCGTGTCGGCGGGCATCGACATGGCGCTCGCGCTCGCGGCGAGGATCGCGGGCGAGCAGGTGGCGCAGGCGATCCAGCTCGGCATCGAGTACGACCCCCAGCCGCCGTTCGACGCGGGCTCGCCGGAGAAGGCGCCGGCGGAGATCGTGGAGCTGCTGCGCGGGCGCAGCCGCTTCGTGGAGGACGCCGCGGGCACGCGCGCCTCCGCGCGCGCGGCGACCTCGTAGCGAGTGCCCGGAGCGCCCGCGCGCGCCCCCCGCGCCGCTAACCTCCGCGCACAGATGGCCGAGCACGCTTACGACGCGCACGCGATAGAGGCCCGCTGGCAGGAGCTGTGGGCGCGCGAGCGCACGTGGGAGGTGAGCAACGACCCGAGCGCGGCGGACGAGGGCGAGAACGAGTACGTGCTCGAGATGCTCCCCTACCCGAGCGGCGAGCCTCACATCGGGCACCTGAAGTGCTACTCGCTGGGCGACGCGATCGCGCACTTCCGCCGGCGCATGGGACTGCGCGTGCTGCACCCGATGGGCTACGACGCGTTCGGCCTGCCGGCGGAGAACCACGCGATCAAGACGGGGGAGCACCCGCGCGACTCGACGGCAGCGTCGATCGCGTCGTTCCAGCGGGAGTTCCGCTCGTGGGGGATCTCGATCGACTGGTCGCGCGAGCTGGCGACGCACGAACCGAGCTACTACCGCTGGACGCAGTGGATCTTCCTGCAGCTGCTCGAGGCGGGCCTCGCGTACCGCAAGGAGGCGGCGGTGAAGTGGTGCCCGAAAGACCAGACGGTGCTCGCGAACGAGCAGGTCGACGCCGAAGGCCGCTGCGAGCGCTGCGGCTGCCTCGTGGAAGTGCGCCAGCTCGAGCAGTGGTTCTTCCGCATCACCGACTACGCCGAGCGCCTGCTGGGCGACCTCGACGAGATCGACTGGCCGCAGCACGTGAAGACGATGCAGCGCAACTGGATCGGCCGCTCGGAGGGCGCCGAGGTGACGTTCCGCTGCGAGGAGCTAGGCGTCGATTACCCCGTGTTCACGACTCGCCCGGACACGCTGTTCGGCGCGACGTTCTTCGTGATGGCGCCCGAGCACCCCGACGTCCTGCACCTCACCCAGGGAACCGAGCACGAGCACGCGGTGCACGAGTACGTCAACCGCGCGCTGAACGAGACGAACGAGGAACGCGGCAACGCCGAGCGGCCGAAGACGGGCGTGCCGCTGGGGCGCTCGGTCGTCAACCCGGTGAACGGCGAGGCGATCCCGATGTTCGTGGCGGACTACGTGCTGATGGAGTACGGCACCGGCGCGATCATGGCGGTGCCCGCGCACGACGAGCGCGACTTCGCCTTCGCGCAGGCGCTCGGCCTGCCGATACGGCGCGTGATCGCGGATCCCGGCGCGGGCGAGCAGGAGGGCCTCGAGGGCCTGCCGTATACGGGCGACGGTGTGCTCGTGAACTCGCGACCGGAGTTCAACGGCATGCCAACCGCGAGGCGCTCGCGGCGATCGTGCAGGCGCTGGACCGCGAAGGCAAGGGACATGCGTCGGTCAACTACCGCCTGCGCGACTGGCTGGTCTCGCGCCAGCGCTACTGGGGCGCGCCGATCCCGGTGCTGTACTGCGACGGCGATTGCGGCATGGTGGCGGTCCCCGAAGAGGATCTCCCGGTCGAGCTGCCGGAGATCGAGGACTACACGCCGAAGGGCCGCTCGCCGCTGGCGGCGGCGGAGGACTGGGTGCACACGCGCTGCCCGCAGTGCGGCGGGAGCGCGCGCCGCGAGACGGACACGATGGACACGTTCGTCGACTCCTCGTGGTACTTCCTGCGCTACTGCGATCCGCACAACGCCGCCGCCGCGTGGGACCGCGAGGCGCTGCGCGAGTGGATGCCCGTCGACCAGTACATCGGCGGGGTCGAGCACGCGATCCTGCACCTGATGTACGCGCGCTTCTTCTGCAAGGCGCTCGCGGACCTCGGCCAGCTCGACTTCCAGGAGCCGTTCGCGGCGCTGTTCACGCAGGGCATGGTCACGAAGGACGGCGCGAAGATGAGCAAGTCGCGCGGCAACGTCGTCTCGCCGGCGTCGATCGTCGAGCGCCTCGGCGCGGACACGGCGCGCTGCTACATCCTCTTCCTCGGCCCGCCGGACCAGGACGCGGACTGGTCGGACGCGGGGGTCGAGGGCGTGCACCGGTTCCTCTCGCGCCTGTACAGGCTCGCGGCCGAGACGGCTGATGAGACGGGGCCAGATGTGGGCCCGTCCGGGACGGTGCACGCGCCGTCGGGAAAGGGATACGCGGGCGACGACCTCGTGCTGATGCGCAAGGCGGCGTGGGCGATCGAGAAGGTGAGCTCGGACCTGCGCAGATTCGCGTTCAACACCGCGATCGCCGCGGTGATGGAGCTGCTCAACGAGTGCTCGCGCCTGCGCGCGGAGGTCGACGTGGAGACGCGGAGCACGGCGCTCGCGACGGCGGCGTCGCTGCTGTTCCCGTTCGCGCCGCACGTGAGCGCCGAGATCTACGAGCTGATGACCGGCGAGCGCGTGTGGGAGCAGCCGTGGCCGCGCGCCGAGGCGGAGCTGCTCGAACGGCAGACGTACGAGGTCGTGTGCCAGGTCAACGGCAGGCTCCGAGACCGCGTGGAGGCGGCCGCGGACGCGAGCGACGCGGACCTCATCGAGCTCTGCCGCAGCGCGCCGAACGTGCGCGCGCACCTCGACGGCAAGGAGCTCGTCAAGGAGGTTGTCGTGCCGGGCAAGCTCGTCAACCTGGTCGTTCGCTGATGGCCGAGCTGCGCCCCGCGTACCTCGTCCACGGCGACGATCACGGCGCGGTCGCCGAGCGCCGCGCGCGCCTGCGCGCGCTCATCGAAAGCGAGGAGGGCGGGAGCGTCGAGGCGCTCGAGGGCGAGCGCGCGACCCCGTCGGCGCTCGCGGGTGAGCTCGCCGCGATGACGCTCGCGCTCGGGCGCCGCGTGATCCTCGTCGACGGCGTCGAGCGCTGGCGCGCCGGCGATGTGGAGAAGCACCTCGGCGCGGACAGCGGCGAGATCCCCCCGCAGACGACCGTCGCGCTGTTCGCGCGCGAGGAGACGCGAGCGAAGGCGCCCGACGCGGTGCACGAGCTCGTCACGCGTGCCGGCGGACAGGTGATCGCGCAGATGAGCGTCAAGCCGTGGGAGCTGCCCAAATGGGTGGTCGCGCAGGCCGCCGGCATGGGCCTCGCGCTCGACCCCGCGGGCGCGAAAGCGCTGATCGCGCAGTCGGGCGAGCGCCAGCAGCGGCTGCTGCGCGAGCTCGAGAAGCTCGCGCTGTTCCTCGACGCGCCCGCGCGCGCGGCGGGCTCGGACGAGAGGACGGCCGTCGGCGCCGACGACGTCGAGGCGCTCGCCGCGAGCTCGAGCGAGTGGCGCGCGTTCGCGCTCGCCGACGCGCTGCTCGGGCGCGACGCGCGCGAGGCGACGCTCGGCTACGTGCGCCTGCGCGAGCAGGGCGAGCGCCTCGCCGGGCTCTCGTACCTGATGGCCGGGCGGCTGCGCGACGCGCTCGCGTGCGCGCTCGAGCTGCGCGCGGGCGCCTCCGCGGCGAACGTGAAGCGCAAGCTGCGCCTGCCCGCGCGCGCGGCCGATCGCTTCATGCGCGACGTCGCCCGCGCGGATCCCGCGCGCCTGCGCGGCGCGCTCGTCGCGCTAGCGGACCTCGAGCTCGATTCGCGCGGCGGCGCCGTGCTCGGCGCGTCGCGCTCGCCCGACGCCTCGCTGCACGAAGAGACGCTTGTGCTGCGCGCGATCCGGCGGATCTGCAAGTAGGTCCGCGACGAGCGAGCGTCAGATGCGCGCGCCGCTCCGAACGCTCGCTTACACTGCCCCGGTGGGCTCCGAAGCTCGCGTTCTGACGGGGGATTTTTTGTGGCGGAGTCGGTCGAGCTTGCGACGATCCTGCTGACCGATCTGGTCGGCTCCACCCGCCTGGCAACCGCCGTGGGCCCGGTGCGCGCCGACCAGCTGCGCGAAGAGCACTTCGGCCTGTTGCGCGACGCGCTCGCCTCCTCGCCAGGCAAAGAGGTCAAGAACACGGGCGACGGCCTGATGGTGGCCTTCCCGTCGGCGTCTGAGGCTGTCAGATGCGCGGTAGCGATGCAGCAGCTCTTCGAGCGCCGCTACCGCGAAGCGGAGCAGGGCCTTCACATCCGCATCGGCCTGGGCGCGGGCGAGTCCACGGTCAAGGACGGCGACTACTTCGGCATGCCCTCGATCGAGGCTGCGCGCCTGTGCGCGCAGGCCTCCTCAGACGGCATCCTGATCTCCGGCGCGGTGAAGATGCTCGCCGGTCGCTGCGAGGGCATCGAGTTCGCGTCAGCCGGCGAGCTGGAGCTGAAGGGCTTCCCCGACCCCGTGGAGGCGTTCTCGGTGTCGTGGGCGCCGCTCGAGGAGGAGACAGGTGGCTCGAGCCGCTGGCCGCTGCCGGCACTCTTGCGCTCTGTCCCGGTCGTCTCCTACGTCGGCCGAGTGGAGGAGCGCGCCGCGCTTGCGGAAGCGACGAACTTGGCGCGCTCGCGCCAGCGCCAGGTCGTGCTGCTCTCCGGCGAGCCGGGGATCGGCAAGACACGGCTCGCGAGCTACGCGGCCCACCACTGCCATGCGGAGGGCTTCGCCGTCTGTTGGGGTGGCTGCTCGGAGGAGCTCGCGGTGCCGTATGAGCCGTGGATTGGGGTTTGCGCGCAGCTTGTCGAGAACGCGCCGGGCGAGTTGCTCTCCAGCCACGTTGAGCGTCACGGAGGGGAGCTCTCGCGCGTCGCGCGAAAGCTCAACGAACGCGTCGAGAGCCTTCCCCCGCCGCAGTCCTCTGACCCTGAGACCGAGCGGTACTTGTTGTTCAGCGCCGTCACCGGCCTGGTCGGCGAGGTGGCAGAGACGGTGTCGCTGTGTGTGGTCCTCGATGACTTGCACTGGGCCGATCCGCAGTCGCTTGCGCTGCTGAAGCACCTGCTGCGCACGCTCGAACACGGGCAGCTGCAGGTGATCGCCACCTACCGCGACTCAGATCTCGGTAAGGACCATCCGCTCACGGCGGTGCTCGCCGACCTGCACTCGTTGCAGGGCGTGCAGCGGATCGCGCTGCATGGTCTCGGCACCGACGATGTGGCCGCACTCATGACGGCCGTGGCCGGGCACGAGCTCGATGAGCACGGCCTTTCACTGGCGGCCGAGATCTCGCAGGAGACGGACGGCAACCCGTTCTTCGTCGAGGAGAT
>DATBCA010000161.1:0-4169 GCA_036270715.1 Solirubrobacteraceae bacterium | reverse complement strand
ACGACCTGAGCAGCGGCTGGACGCGCTTTCAGTGGAAACCGCCTGCGTAGACGGCACCCTGGTCCCGCTGGCGGAGGCGCGGATCCCGGTCACCGACGACGGCCTGCTGCGCGGCGACGGCGTGTTCGAGGTGATGCGCCTGTACGACGGGGTGCCGTTCGCGCGCGAGCAGCACCTGCAGCGGATGGCGCACTCGGCGCAGAACCTGCGCCTGGAGATCGACCTCGCGGGGATCGGGCGCGACATCGACGCGTTGCTCGGCGAGGTGCTGCCCGGGGACGCGCTGCTGCGCACGCTGGCGACGCGCGGCGGCCGCCGCATCACGCTGATCGAGCCGCTGCCGGACCTCCCGGAGACGGTCGCGTTGGGTTACGTGACGTACGCGCCGGTGCTGCTGCTCGACGGCGTGAAGTCGCTGTCCTACGGCGCGAACATGCTCGCCACGCGGCTGGCGCGCGAGCGCGGCTTCGATGAGGCGCTCCTCGTGACGCCGGAGGGGAGCGTCCTCGAGCTGCCGACGGCGTCCTTCTTCTGGGTCGCGGACGGCGTCTTGTGCACGCCGCCGCTGAGCGAGCACGTGCTCGACTCGATCACGCGACGGCTGGTGCTCGAGGTGGTCGAGGCGAGCGAGCTGACGACGACGCCGCAGGGGCTCGAGTCCGCGCAGGAGGCGTTCGTCGCGTCCTCGGTGCGCGAGGTGATCCCGGTGAGCCGCATCGAGGAGCGCGAGCTCCCGGTGGGCCCCGTCACCGAACGCACGGCGCGCGCGGTGCGCGAGCGGATCGCGTCCGCGCTCGCGCGCGAGCGTCAGAGCTGAGGAGTCTCGTGAGGCGTTGTTTGGAGGGCGGCTGACGCCGCAGGGACAGCGTCGTGAGCGACGGCGGCGACCGGCTCGGCGACCGGCGCGGGCGCGGACAGCGCGGAGTGGGCGTCGACGCCGCCGAGCGCGTCGCGGAAGCCGCGCATGCCGCTGCCGAGCGAGCGGCCGAGTTCGGGCAGGCGCTTGGCTCCGAAGACGAGTAGTACGACGAGCAGCAGGAATGCGATGTGAAGCGGGTTATCGAGGCCCATGTCAGCTCCTTGTTTCTGTGGCTCACCCCTTGTTCGCGCGAGCACGCGCGCGCGGATCACCGATCGAACGCGGGCGAGCGCTCAATGGTGGTGATCGTGGCCGTGCGGCCGCGCGAGGAAGGCAAGGTGCCGTGCGTCAGTCTCTCCCCGCGTGAGGGCGTTCACGTCCGCGAGCACGTCCTCGAGCGCTGCGGCCCAGCTACTCCAGTACGGTCGCGACTCGTCCTGCGCGATGCGCGCGACGAGCCGGCGGCGAAAGCTCTCCCACTCGCAGGCGCCCGCGCGGCACAGCGCGATCACGAGGCCGAACGCGCGTCGCTCCCACGGCGCGGCGAAGACGATCTCGCCGTTGTCGCGCGGCGGCGAGACGGGGCCCTCGATGTCGGCGTCGATCCCCGCTTCCGGGCTCATGCGTGCGTGCCCGCCGTCGCCGGGCCGAGCGCACGCGCGACGCCGATCATCGCGTCGCGCGTGACGAGCGTTGCGAGCTCGCGCTCGTCCATCCCCTCGGTGCCGGCGGGGCGCTCGGGCAGCACCAGGTAGCGGGCCTCGGCGGAGCTGTCCCACACGCGAACGCGGAGGACCTGCGGCAGGTCGAGCCCCATCTCGCGCAGCACGGCACGCGGCTCGGCGACCATGCGCGAGCGGTAGGCGGGCGACTTGTACCAGGCGGGCGGCAGCCCGAGGACGGACCACGGATAGCACGAGCAGAGCGTGCACACGACGACGTTGTGCACGGACGGCGAGTTCTCGACCGCGATCACCATGTGCCCCTCGGGGCCGCCGAAGCCGAGCTCGGCGATGGCCTTGGTGGCGTCGTGCAGGAGCCGAGCGCGGTACGCGGGATCGACCCACGCGCGCGCGATCACCTTCGCGCCGTTGAGCGGGCCGACGTTCGTCTCGTAGTGCTCGATGACCTCGTCGACGACGCTGGGGTCGACGAGGCCCTTCTCCACGAGCAGCGCCTCGAGCGCCTCGACGCGGACGGCGGGGTCCTCGTGGCGCTCGCTCACCGGGGCGTGGCTCACGCGGGCTCCAAATGCGACTCGAACAGGTCCACGCGCACCTCGGTCTCGGGCTCGGCGTGCTCGCCCCACAGCTCGCGGCCGTCGAACGCGACGGTGTAGAGGTGCTGCGGCCGAGCGCGGCGTCCTTCGCCGCGCGCGTCGGCGAACAGCGCGGCGCGGTGGTGCGCGCTGACGACGCCGGGCCGGCCGCGCACGTACCCGGGCTTGCGCGTGAACGCCCGCTCGGGCCCGCTGCGCACGCGCACGCGGTCCCCGAGGTGAAAGCGCGGCCGCCAGAAGACGGGGCGCAGGGTACCGGTCACGCGCGGGAGCACGTGCGCGCAGACCCAGCGCGGAAGGCGCGGGCGCAGGTACGAGCGCATCAGCCGGGAGACGAGTGCGAGGCGCGCGGGCGAGCGCGTGCGCGCGCCCTGCGCGGCGGCGCCGTCCAGCAAGCGCGCGTCGAGCTCTCCGCGCCCGAGGTATCCGGCCTCGACGAGCAGGCGCTCCAAGCCGCCGAGCCAGCGCTGGTAGTAGCCGGACATGTACACCTCGCGCGGCAGCTGCTCCATCGCGAACCGGAACCGCTCGGTGTTCCCGCGGAGGAGCACCAGCACGAAGCCCGAGATCCCGAACGTGCGAGCCTCCCAGCGCTCGTGGAAGACCGGCTCATCCGCCTCGCGCGCGATCGGCGCGTAGTGCTCGCGTCGGCCGCCCATGTCGCTGATGGCGCCCACGCGCGAACAGTAGCGCCGCCTCGCGTACCATCGACACGTGAGCGCGATCGCGGAGTACCGCGCGGCCTCGGAGGCGAACGACATCGACGGTCTCATGCGCACGCTCGCGCCCGACGTCGAGCTCGTCTCGCCGCTGTCCGCGCGCCTCGTGTTCCGCGGACAGGACGACCTGCGCGCCTTGCTCAGCGCCGTGTACGGAGCGGTGCGCGGGCTCAAGTGGGGCGGCGAATTGGCCGACGGCGACACGCGCTTCCTGCTCGGGACGATGCGCGTGGGCCCGTTCAGGCTCGACGACGCGATGCTCTTCGAGCTCGACTCGGACGGGCTGATCAAGCGCATCCGCCCGCACCTGCGTCCGTGGCTCGCGACGACGTTCTTCGCGCTGGCGCTCGGTCCGAAGATCGCGCGCCGTCCTGGCGTGATGCTGCGCGCGCTTCGCGGTGGCGCGTGAGGAGCCTGCTCGAGATCGGCGGCAAGCGCCTACCGATGCTGCGCTGGTCGGCGTTGCGGATGGCGTTCGGGATGCGCACGCTCACGCGCGAGTGGCAGGTGGGCGACGGGCGCGAGGCGGCGCTGCTCGAGTACGTGCTCGCGACAGCGCCCGCGGGCGACCTCGACGGCGCGATACGCGCGGTCGACGAGTTCTGCGAGAAGCGCAGCGTGATGATGAACGTCGGCGATGAGAAGGGCGAGATCCTCGACGCCGCCGTCAAGCGCGCGCGGCCGAAACTGCTGCTGGAGCTCGGCGCCTACTGCGGCTACAGCGGCCTGCGCATGGCGCGGGTCATGCCGCCGGACGCGCGGCTCGTGTCGGTCGAGTTCCTGCAGGCGAACGCGGAGATCGCGCGCCGGATCTGGGAGCACGCGGGCGTCGGCGACCGGGTTAGCGCGGTCGTGGGCTCGCTGGGAGACGGCGGCGGCACGATCGAGAGACTGCGAAGCGAGTACGGCTTCGGCGACGGCTCGGTCGACTTCGTCTTCATCGACCACGCGAAGGAGGAATACGCGCCGGACCTCGAGCGCATCGTGGGCGAGCGCTGGCTGCACGCGGGGTCGATCGTGGTCGCCGACAACGTGAAGTTTCCCGGCGCGCCGGAGTACCGCGCGCGCATGCAGCGGGCGGAGGGCGAGACGTGGCGCACGATCGAGCACGACACGCACGTCGAGTACCAGACGCTGCTCAAGGACCTCGTGCTCGAGTCCGAGTACCTGGGCGCGGCGGCCTGACGCGCTGCGGCGGCGCTACTCCTCGCGCAGCACCGCGCCGAGGTTCATGCGCCTAAGGCCCCGAGCCGTGGCCACGGCCGCGAGCAGCGTCCCACCGACCGCCGCGCCGATGAGCTCGCCGAGGTAC
>DATBCA010000160.1:0-5385 GCA_036270715.1 Solirubrobacteraceae bacterium | reverse complement strand
GTCCTCGACTGGCGCCCCGAAGCGATAGGGGTTTCGCTGTGTCACCAACAGGTATTATACCGAACGGTGACATAGCGCGCGCCGGCGACGCCGACGCGCTTGGCCGGAGGTCAGCTCAGCAGCGAGCGGGGGATAGCGCCGAGGCCGATAAGGCCGGGCCCCGTATAGGTGCCGATCACCGGCCCGATCTCCGAGCTGAAGAGGGGGTCGGAGTCGAAGATCTCGCGACAGCGCTCGATCAGGCGCTGCTCCTGCTCGGGCGCCTGGATGTGCTGGACGACCCACCCGTCGGCGCCGCGATCGTGCAGCTCGCGCGCGTAGTCGACCATGCGCTCGAACGCGCGCCCGGCGGTGCGCACGCGCTCGCGCGGGACGATTTCGTATTCGAGCGAGAGGATCGGCTTGATCCGAAGCGTTCCGCCGAGCCACGCCTGCGCCTTGCCGATGCGCCCGCCTCTGCGCAGATACTCGAGCGTGTCGAGGCAGAACCACATCGTCAGCCCCGCGCGCGCCTCGCGCACGCGTGCGACCACCTCGTCCTTGCTCGCGCCCGCGCGCGCCGCCGCGACCGCGGCGAGCAGGACCAGGCCCAGACCTCCGCACCCGGTCTCGGCGTCGATCACCTCGACGCGCTCTCCGAGCCCGCGCTCGGAGAGCAGCGCGTGCGCCTGGCGCGCCGCCTCGACGGTGCCCGAGATGCCGCCCGCCAGGTGGACCGAGACGACGTCGCCGCCCCCTTCCAGCAGCGGCTCCCACACCTCGAGGAAGTCGCCGATCGACGGCTGCGAGGTGGTGGGCATCTCCGCGTCGTCGCGCAGGCGCGCGTAAAAGGAGTTGAAGTCCATCATCGCGAGCTCGCGCTCGCGCTCGCCATGCCAGCCCACGTACAGGCTGACCTGGTGAAGGCCCTCGTGGTCGGCGAGTGCTCGCGGAAGGTAGTGCGTCGAGTCGGTTGCGATCGCGACGGCGGCCATGCGCCGCGGACGCTACCGCACCGAGGTGCTACCCCCGCGCACGGCTAGCGCAACGCGTCCTCGAGCTCGCCCGACTCGTGCATTTCGCACACGATGTCGCAGCCTCCGACGAGCTCGCCGTGCGCGAACAGCTGCGGGATCGTCGGCCAGTTCGAGAGTGCCGACAGCTCCATGCGGATGCGCGGGTCGGGAAGGATGTCGACGGCTGCGAACGGCACCTCGAGATCCTGCAGCGCCGCGACCGTGCGCGCGGAGAAACCGCACGCCGGCGCTTCGGGCGTGCCCTTCATGAACAGGATCACGTCGTGCTCGGTGATCGCGCTCGCGATCGCGTCGCGGATCTCGTTGGCCACGTCGGGCGTCGCGGTCGCGGCGTCGGAGCCGTCGCTCGCCCCCCGCGCCATCGGAAGGTCTGTTGCTGGGTCGGTGCTTGGCATCTCGCGCTCCTGGCTGATCGTGTGACTGCGTGCTGTTCCAGTAACTATGGCAGCGGGTCGTCGCTATGCGGCGGCGGTCGTCGCGTCGGCTGGGACCTGCGTCTTCAGCGACAGCGCGTGGATCGCGCCGCCGATCTCCCCGCCGAATACGTCGTATACGAGGCGGTGCTGCTCGATGCGGCTGCGGCCCGCGAACGCCGCCGCGGTCACGGTGGCGCGAAAGTGGTCACCGCCGCCTGTGTAGTCGTCGACCTCCGCGCGCGCGCCCGGGATCGCCGCCTCTATGCGCTCCTTGATCTCCAGCGGCGAGGGCATTCCGGGCCCAGTCTATCCGCTGCTCTGCGCGCTCCGCGGGGCGCTATACTTTCGATAGCAATGATCACATTGAGCGATAGGGGCGCGGAGAAGGCGCACGAGTTTCTCGCCTCCCAGGCGCAGGGCGCGGTGATCGCGGGCTTGCGAGTGGGCGTGCGCGGCGGTGGCTGCTCCGGCTTTCAGTACCAGCTCGCGTTCGACGAGCAGCGGGAGAGCGACCTCACGTTCGAGAGCCACGGGCTGACGCTGCTCGTGGATCGCGAGAGCCTTCCCTACGTCGACGGCTCGACGATCGACTACGAGGAAACCCTTCAGGGCGCCGGCTTCAAGGTCTCGAACCCGAACGTCGTCGCCGCGTGCGGCTGCGGCTCCTCGTTCCGCGTCGCCGAGCACGAGCAGGCCTCCGCGGTCTAGAGCCACGCCCGACGCTGACGCGCGCCTTTGGTCGGGGTCGACCCCCTCCCTGGTTGCGGCGGCCTCGCCTCCTAGGTCGGCTCGTTACGCAGCGAGCGCCAGAGGTAGCGGCATGCGAGCGTGCGCTGCGGGCGCCACGGCTCTGAGATCGCGAGCATCTGCTCCGCGTCCGGGAGTGCGTCGAGGCCGTAGGCGATCTGAATCGCGCGGCGGATGCCGAGATCGCCGACGGGCATCACGTCGGGGCGTTCGAGATGGAACATCAGGAACATGTGCGCGCTCCACACGCCGATGCCCTTCACCGCCGTCAGCTCGGCGATCACCGCGTCGTCGTCGAGCTGTGACATCCGCGCTAGCTCGAGCTCGCCGCTGATCACGTGCTCGGCGAGCGAGCGCAGGTACGCGGTCTTGGCGCGCGAGAGCCCCGCCGCCGCACGTAGCTCCTCGGGATCGTCGGCGAGTATCTGCTGCGGAGTCGGCGTACGCCCTCCGAAGCGCTCGAGCAGGCGCGCGTAAATCGCGCGCGCGGCGAGAACCGAGAGCTGCTGGCCGACGATCGAGCGGACCAGCGCGCCGTAGTGGTCGCCGGGATCGGGGCGTCCGTCGCGTGCGTTTGGCAGGCGCCCCACGCGCGCGATCAGCGCCGCGAGCACGGGGTCGCTCGCGCGCAGATGCGCGAGCGGAGAGCGTGCGCGCGCCATCTCAGGCAGCGTGGACCGGCGCGCCCAGCGCGAGCGGCTCGCCGTCGAGCGCGCCGAGCGCGCGCTCGAGCGACATCGCGATGCACGTGAAGCTCGGTGTATCGCGCACCGTGTAGCGCGAGGCCTCGGTCGTGCGCAGGCGCTGCACGAGGTCGAGGAAAGTGCCCGCGTCGTCGGTGTCGAAGGCGACGATGAACTCCTGGTCGTCGAGGCCGAACGAGTACGCCGTGTGGTTGTCGACGCCCGGATATTCGCGGCCCACCGCTATGTGGCCCTGCATGATGCGCCAGCGCTGCTCGGCGGGCAGCGCGTACCACTCGCGCGACTTCACGAACGGGTACACGAACACGTAGCGTCCCCTGAAGCCGCGCGACACGGTGCGCTCGTCTTCGCTGTATTCCGAGGACTTGCGCATCCCCAGGAATGAGTACGGAGTGCGCGCCCACTTCATCAGCCCGCTCTGCGCGAGCACCACGTGGAACTCGTGGATGCGGTCCAGGTTCTCCGCCTCGGCGAGCAGCATCAGCTCCGCGTCGCCGCGCGTGCCCACCAGTGAGAACGCCTGGAGCAGGTGCCCGTCGGCGAAGTCCTCGCACGCGGCGAGCATCTCGAGCTTGTCCTCGCGGCGGCGCTCGGAGTCCAGGCGCCGCCACTCGGGATCGATCGAGAGGAACGTGTACTTGACGAAATGGCGCGAGCTCACCGCCCGATTATCGCACCCGTACCGCGCCGCTCGATCGCGCGCGAGGGGCGAGAGCCACGCACCCGCGGGCGGCCGCGGCCGCGCCCGGCGATCGACGTGCGCCGCGGATAGAGTGTGGGCGTCGTGAGGATCGCGCTGCTGTCGCCGTACTCGTGGACGTATCCGGGCGGTGTGACCCGGCACATCGACTCGCTCGCGGCGGAGCTTCTCGGCGCCGGTCACGAGGTGCGCATCCTGGCGCCGCTCGACCCCGACGATGCGCTCTCGGCGCGGCTTCACGGCGGCGCGCGCCCGCAGCCGCTACGCCCGCCGGACCACCTGCTCGCGCTCGGGCGCACCGTCGGCATCTCCGCCAACGGCGCGGTGTCGAACGTCGCGCTGACGCCGAGCTCCGTGCTGCGCCTGCGGCGCGAGCTGTACGAGGGCCGCTACGACGTGGTGCACATACACGAGCCGGTCGTGCCGGTGATCGGCTGGGACGCGCTCATGAGCGCCGGCCCCGCGGCGCGGGTGGGGACGTTCCACACTTACTCGGAGAACCTCATCACGAACGGGATCGCGGCCGTCCCCCTGGGTGCGCGCAGGCGCATGAACCGGCTGCACATGCGGATCGCGGTCTCCGAGGCGGCGTCCTGGACCGCCCGGCGCTTCTACGGCGGTCGCTATCGCGTGATCCCGAACGGCGTGCACCTGCACGACGGCGAGCCGCGCGCGAGCGCCGTGGCAGATTCGCGGGCGCGCGCGCGAGCCTTCGCCCCCGAGCTGCGGATCGTGTTCGTCGGCCAGGCTGTCGAACGCAAGGGCCTGCCGGTCCTGCTGCGCGCGTTCGAGGCCCTGCGCGAACACGTGCCGGCGACGCTGACGATCGTCGGCGCGGGATCCGAGGAGGTGGCGCACATGCTGCTCGACGAGCGCGGCGTGCGTGCTCTCGGAAAGGTCTCCGAGCAGGAAAAGCGCGCCGAGCTCGCGCGCGCCGACGTCCTCTGCGCGCCGTCGCTTGGGGGCGAGAGCTTCGGCATGGTGCTGACCGAGGCCTTCGCCGCGGCGACGCCCGTGCTCGCCTCCGACATCCCCGGCTACCGCGACGTCGTGCGCGACGGGCGCGACGGAGAGCTCGTTCCGGCCGGCGACCCGATCGCGCTCGCCGAAGCCCTGCGCAGGTTGGCGCTCGACCCCGCACGCCGAGCGCAGATGGCACGCTCCGCGCGCGAGCGCGCAGAGCGCTACGCCTGGCCGCACGTCGCGCGCGAAGCATCCGACTGCTACGAGGAGGCGATCGCGCGCGCCGCGGCAACGCGCCGCCTGCCGGGGCGCGTTCAGCGCGCGTCGCTTCGTCACGGTTATGCCTGCGCCGACGGTCTGCCGCGTGTCCCGGCCGAAGCCCTGCCCCCGCTCGCTCCCGCCGCGCCGGTGCTCAGCGGCCGTCCCAGGCGCATCCGCGCGCTGCGCCGGGCCGGGCTCGCGGCGAGCTCGCTGGCGGGCGCGGCGCTCGCGGCGTTCGCGCTGCAGCGCGTCGGCCTCGCGCGCGTGGCCGCATCGCTGGTCGCGTCCAAGCCCGGGCTCGTCCTCGCGGCTCTCGCGCTGATGTGCGCCGCGATGTTCGCGCGCGCGCTCTCCTGGCATGCGATCCTTCGCGTCGCCCCCACGTGGCGGCGCGCGAGCCGCCGCGACGCGATGCAGGGAACATTCATCGGCGTGCTGATGTCCGCGACGCTCCCGGCACGGCTCGGCGAGCCCTCGCGCGCGCTCATCCTCGCCCGTCGCATCGGCCGCGCACGCGAGACGCTCCCGGCCGTGCTCGGCGCGATGGTCTCCCAGACGCTCGTGAACCTCGCCGCCCT
>DATBCA010000159.1:0-1961 GCA_036270715.1 Solirubrobacteraceae bacterium | reverse complement strand
CTCGACGCGATCCTGTCGATCGTGCAGATGCCTCCGGGCGTTCCCGTCGCGTGCGTCGGTCTGAACAATGCGCGCAACGCCGCGATCCTCGCCGCGCAGATACTCGGCGCCTGACGACACGCCCTCGCGTGCGCGCGCGCGCACGCGCACACGCGCGCGCGGCACCTCCGTTTGGAAACAAACTCCCCACGCAGCCTCACACACGCGCGCGCGGCACCTCCGTTTGGATACAAACGCCCCACCCGGCCTCGCGCGTCGCGCCAGCGATAATGGACACGTGATTCCCCGTTACACACGCGATGAGCTCGGCCGGCTGTGGAGCGACGAGGCGCGGATGGAGAGCTGGCGGCAGGTCGAGGTGGCGGCGTGCGAGGAGCTGGGAGAGCTGCTCGGCGAGGAGGGCCCGAGCGAGAGCGAGCTCGAGGCGATACGCGCGGCGACGTTCACGGTGGGGGCGGTCAACGAGCGCGAGCGCGAGACCGACCACGACCTCGCGGCGTTCGTCGACGTGCTCGCGGCCTCGGCGGGCGAGGCGGGGCGCTGGATCCACTTCGGCCTGACCTCCTCGGACGTCCTCGACACGGCGCTCGCGCTGCAGCTGCGCGCGGCGGGCGAGGTGATCGTGCCGGGCGCGAACGTGCTCGCGGAGACGCTCGCCGAGCGGGCGCGCGAGCACGTGGGGACGATCTGCGTGGGGCGCACGCACGGCGTGCACGCGGAGCCGACGACGTTCGGCGTCAAGCTCGCGTCGTTCGCGGCGGAGGCACAGCGAAACGCGGCGCGCCTCGAGCGCGCGTTCGCTCAGGCGGCGGTGGGCGCGATCTCGGGGGCGGTCGGCACCTACTCGGCGACCGACCCGCGGTTCGAGGAGCGCGTGCTCGCGCGCGTCGGCCTGGGCCGCGAGGACGTCTCGACGCAGGTCGTGGCGCGCGACCGCCACGCGGAGCTGCTGGGAGCGATCGCGCTCGCGGGCACGGGCCTCGAGCGCTTCGCGACGGAGATCCGCCTGTTGGCGCGCACGGAGGTGCGCGAGGTCCAGGAGCCGTTTCGCGCCGGACAGAAGGGCTCTTCGTCGATGCCGCACAAGCGCAACCCGATCAAGGCGGAGCAGATCACGGGGCTCGCGCGGGTGCTGCGCGGGGACGCGCAGGCGGCGCTCGAGAACGTGGCGCTGTGGCACGAGCGAGACATCTCGCACTCCTCGGTAGAGCGCATCATCCTGCCGGACGCGACGATCCTGATCGACTACCTGCAGGCGTCCGCGCGGCGGCTGCTCGAGGGCTTGACGGTCGACGCCGCGCGCATGCGCGCGAACCTCGAGCTGACGTACGGCGCGCTGTTCTCCCAGCGCGTGCTGCTCGCGCTCGTCGAGCGCGGCCTCTCGCGCGATGAGGCCTACCGGATCGTCCAGGAGCTCGCCCAGCGGGCGTTCGACGAAGAGGTCCACCTGCGCGACCTGCTCGCCGCCGACGAGCGCGTAGCGGCGCTCGCGCTCGACCTCGACGCGGTCTTCGACTACGAGCGCTACGTACGCCACGCGGAGGAGATCGTCGGCCGCCTCGAGGCGCTCATCGGCGCGCCGGCAGGCGTCTAGCGGGCTTGAGAAGGGGTCGTGCCGCGCGTCGGCGACGCTAAGGCGGACCCCACGGCCCGTCCTGCATCCCTCCATACCAACGCGCTCCGGATCGATCGTCGGAGCTCGCGGATCGCCTTCCGCTGACGAGGATGAGCAGGACCAACGGGAGCGCTGCCGCCTGAGCCCAAAGCCACCACTGCGAGCTTCCTGTGAGGACGTACGTGCCCATGCCTCCCGCCGCGAGTGCGATGGCGATCACCCAATCTAGCCAGCGCGGAAGCCTTCGCCCCACCCAGACGATCGCCGTGATGACGCCCGGAAGGGCGAGCGTATAGCCGACTTGGTACGAGGCGACGCCCGGTTCGAGTGCGTACCACGTGACGCC
>DATBCA010000158.1:0-7286 GCA_036270715.1 Solirubrobacteraceae bacterium | reverse complement strand
CGGACGACAGCGCAGTTCCGGTGGAGGGCGGGCACGAGTGGAATCTTCCCACGGCAGAGCTCGCGCGTGCGGGCGCGCTCCTCACGCCCGCGCGAAGGGAACCATGGTGGCCGCGAGGAACACGGCTATCAGGGCGAGGATCGCGATCACCGCGAACGCGACGTCTCGTATGCGTGGCCGTTCGTCGCGCTTGACGGCGGGCGTGGTCGGTCGTGTGCGTGCAGACATGTTTCCCTCCCGGGTCCGTGTTGGGGTGCGTAGGCGCTCGGCGGGCGGCGGCGGGCGCATCGCCGCCCTCTAAACCCCGCGAGCGCGGGCAACCTCGCAAACAGCGGACAAGCGGTCAATGAGATTGGACGGATGTACCGATGGCGCTCGGACGCGCGCGGAGCCCCCGCAGCACGCTTTTCGCCCCGGCGCGCCTTTGGCGCGCGCCTTTCGCCCCGGCGCGCCTTCCGCCGCCCGCGCGGCCTACTCGATACGCAGGGGCGTCCCGAGCGTGATGCGCGGCGCGAGCCACGCGATGTCGGAGTCGCGCATGCGCACGCACCCATGCGACGGGTCTCCGGGAATGCTCTGCGGTTCGCCGAAGTCGCCGTGGATGCCGACGATGCCGCCGCCCGGCCAGTCGGTCAGCGTCGAGTAGTCGGACGTGCCAATGGCGTAGGGCCAGTAGGCGCTCGAGCGATCGTTGATGGGGAAGCGCTCGCGAACGTAGAAGCGCCCGGGCGGGGTGGGGGAGCTGGGCTTGCCGATGCCGACCGGCGCGCGGAAGCGGATATGGCCGGCGAAGTAGGCGGTGAGCGCGCGCCGGCGCCGGTCGATGACGAGCAGCCAACGCGTCTGGTGGAAGGCGCCGAGCGTCGGGCGCAGCACCCAGCCGGTGCGGCCGTTGGGCCGTCCTGGGATTCGCAGCCTCACCCACGCCTGCGCGCGCGCGTCGGTGTGGAGGGAGAGCAGGAGGTAGACCTCGGGGAAGCCATCCTCGGTTTCGAGGTGCACGTGATCGACACGGCGCGCGCGGCGGTCTGGGCGCGCGTAGATGGGGGCGGGCGCAGCTGCATAGGCCCAGGTCGAGACGTTCCATTCGTTGGAGAGGGAGAGGTCGCCTGACGGCGAAGTGGACGCGCTCCCGGCGGCGACGGGCAGTGTCAAGAACGCGGCGCCGGCGAGCGCGGCCAGCCACCGCGCCGGTGAGGCGCGCACGGGGCGCCACCGCGCCGGTGAGGCGCGCACGAGGCGCGCGCGGTCGCCGGCGCTCGGGCGCGAGCGTGGCGGTGAGACGGCGGGCACCAGCTCGCGGCGTTCCATCGGACAGCCCGATGGTAGAGCCCGCCCTACCGCGCCGGCGGCGGTGGTGGTGCAGTGCAGCGGCGGGGCGTCACGTCAACGCGAGCTCCATCCACACGTGCGTGATCCCGGCCTCCTCGAACGGCTCCGAGCGCACGCTGAAGCCGACGCTCTCGTACAGGCGCTGCGCGTCGAGCTGAGCGGCCAGCCGCGCCGTCTCGCAGTCCGCCTCGCGCGCTCGCTCGAGCGCGATGCCGAGCATCCTCGCGGCGATGCCGCGGCGGCGCCAATCGCGTTCGACGGCGAGCCGCCCGATGCGCGCGACGGGGCACGCGAGGCGAAGGCGCAACGTGGCGATCGCGCGCTCCTCACCCGCCGCGAGCGCGAGCAGATGCTCGCAGGCGTCGTCGAGGCCGTCGAGCTCATCCTCGCGTGAGACGCCCTGCTCCTCGCAGAAGACGCGCTCGCGGATCGCGAGCGCGCGCTCGCGATCGCTCGGTGTGCGCGCCCAGCGGATGTGGACATCGCTCATCAGCGGCGCTTGGGCGCCCGCTGGCGGAAGGCGCGCACCTTCGTGCGGTTGCCGCACACGGCCATGTCGCACCACACGCCCGAGCGGTTGCGCGAGCGGTCGTAGAAGGCCCACATGCAATCGTCGGCGCGACACGCCTTGACGCGCTCCCACGAGCCGTCGGCGCTGGCGGCGACGACCGGAATGAGAAGCCGCGCGAGCGCGCGCTCGAACCCTGCGCCGCCGGCGTCGAGGTGCGCCGAGCCGTCGCCGGCGAAGTGCACGCCGAGGTGCCCGTCGCGCGCGGCGCGCTCGAGCGCGGACCCGGAGCGCTCGTCGCTCGGCGCGCCGTTGTGCGCGAGCATGAGCGCGCGGAGCGCCTCGCGCAGATCGACGGCGCGACGGCGCTCGCGCTCGCCGGGCTCGGCGGCGGCGGGGTCGAGGAGGTCGCGCGCGGCGAGCCACTTGCGGAGACCGCCGGCGTCCGCGAGCGCGTCGGCGCCGGTCTCGACGTCGAGGGTGTTGACGAAGTCGATCACGAGCGCGAGGTCGTGAGGAGGCTGGAGCGATTGGGGACTTGAAACCATCATAAACCTATGGTAGGTTACCGACACCAGCAATCGAACTTAGGTGGTGTCTGCGATGATACGCCGCACACATGCGGTTCCTGGATTTTTCGCCCGCGCGACGGCTCGCGTGCGCGGGCAGGCGCTCGACGGCGCGGTGCTCGCGGGCGCCGACGCGTCGCGGTCGCGGGCGGTGCGCGCTCGCATCGAGCTGCTGAGCTCGCCACGCCACCGTGAGCGCCTCGCGGACTCGATCGACGGCCTCGTTGCGGCGGCCGGCGGGCCGGTCAGCCGAGTGCGCGTAGTTCCGGCTCGCGAGCCGGTGCTCGCGAACGCGCGCGGCCTGCACGACCTCGCGCAGCTGCTGCGCGCTCCCGCTCCGGTCGCTCCGCGCGGGCTGGCGGCGCTGACGAGCCT
The DNA here is from genome assembly GCA_036270715.1 of Solirubrobacteraceae bacterium. Taxonomy (GTDB): domain Bacteria; phylum Actinomycetota; class Thermoleophilia; order Solirubrobacterales; family Solirubrobacteraceae; genus Palsa-744. Next base: position 4,502 of record DATBCA010000158.1, on the reverse strand, counting down.
GCTCAGCGACGGCACCGGCCCGGTCTTCCATGGCGACGCGGTCACCCTCGGCGAGCGCATCGACGAGGTCTCGTCGGCGCTCGCGAGCGGGCGCGCACGGGCGTGCGCGAGTCCGGGCGCGGCGGTCGTGCACGGAACGTCGCTGCGCCTGCGCGACGGCCGCTGGGTGCACCTGCGCCACGACTCGGCGTAGCGAGGAGAGCGCGTCCGCCAAGGCGCTTCGCGCGATCGCGGCGCGCGCCGGGCCCGCGCGTAGACTTCGGCGGCGATCGCGCTCCGGCCGGCGGCGGGGCGCGCACTGGACCAGACGAAGGAGGCCGCTCGCGTGCACGGCCCGGGTGACGGAGCGCAGGCCGCGCCGTCGCGCACGGTGCGGTTGAGCGACGCGCTGCCGCGCGCGCTGCTCGCGCTGACGTTCACGACGGGGCTGATAGACGCCGCGAGCTATCTCGGCCTGGGGCACGTGTTCAGCGCGAACATGACGGGGAACGTGGTGCTGCTCGGCTTCGGGATCGCGGGCGCGGGTGGCCTCCCGATCGTCTCGCCGCTGATCGCGGCGGCGACGTTCGGCTTCGGCGCGGGACTGGGCGGCGTCGCGATTCGGCGCGTGCAGGCGCCGACGCGCGCGTTCGTGTTCGTGGTCGCGTTCGAGGCGTGCGTGCTGGCCGCGGCGGCGCTGCTCGCGGTGGTCGCGAACGTGCGGCCGAACGCTGCGTACGGCGACACGATCGTCGCGTTGCTCGCGCTGGCGATGGGCGCGCGCAACGCGTCCGTGCGCCGGCTCGGGGTTCCCGACCTCTCGACGACGGTGCTGACGATGACGCTGACGGGCCTGACGGCGGACTCGCGCGTGGCGGGCGGCTCGGGCAGCGGCACGCCGCGGCGCGTGGCGGCGATCTGCGCGATGCTCGCGGGGGCGATCGCGGGGGCTCTGATGCTGCGCACGACGCTGATCCTGCCGCTCGCGCTGGCGGCGGCGCTCGCGCTGCTGACGTGCCTCGCGTACGCGCGCACTCGCGGCGCGTTTCGATCCTGAGGACCGGCTGCGGCGGCGCCTGCAGTAGAGTCGGCGGCGTGGCGGTGCGCGAAGCCCAGGCGCCCGATGTCGACCTCGGCTCCCTCGACTTCTGGGGACGGCCCGCGGAGGAGCGCGATCGCTTCTTCGCGTCGCTGCGCGAGCACGCGCCGATCTCGCGCCATCAGCCCCCCGAGGACCTCCTCGGCCTCCCCGACCAGGGCCGCCAGAGCTACTGGGCAGTGGTGCGCTACGACGATGTGCGGCGCATCTCGCGCGACACGCGCACGTTCTGCTCGGGTAGGGGCACCCAGTTCGCGGACGCGCCGCCGGAGTTCCTCGAGGCGTCGATGTCGTTCCTGGCGATGGACGCGCCGCGCCACACGAAGCTGCGCGGCCTCGTCTCGGCGGCGTTCACGCCGCGCCAGGTCGCGCGCGTCGAGGAGGGCATCCGCGAGAACGCGCGGCGGATCGTCGAAGAGGCGGCGCCGACAGGTGGGGGAGACTTCGTCGAGCTGATCGCCAAGCGCCTGCCGCTGGTGACGATCTCGGACATGATCGGCGTTCCGGAGGCGGACCGCGAGCGCGTGGTCGCGGCGGCGGACCTCCTCGTGACGACGTCGGATCCCGAGGTGTTCGGCGAGCGACCGCCGATCGAGGTGGCCGCCGAGGCGCTGTGGACGCTGAGCGAGTTCGCGACGCAGCTGGCGGCGCACCGCGAGCGCAATCCGGGCGAGGACCTGATGACGGGGCTCGTGCAGGCGGAGGTCGACGGCGAGCGCCTCACGCACGCGGAGATCGCGGCGTTCTTCGTGCTGCTGTCGGTCGCCGGCAACGACACGACGCGGCACACGACCTCGCACGCGATGCGCGCGCTGAGCACGAATCCCGAGCAGCGCGCGCTGCTGCTCGAGGACGCCGGCGGGCGCCTGCCGGTGGCGGTCGAGGAGTTCATCCGTTGGGCCTCGCCGGTGCTCACGTTCCGGCGCACGACGACCGAGCCGACGGAGCTCCACGGCCAGAGGCTCCCCGCGGGCGAGAAGGTCGTGCTCTTCTACCACTCCGCGAATCGCGACGAGCGCGCGTTCGAGGAGCCGTGGCGATTCGACGTGACGCGCGATCCCAACCGCCACCTCGGCTTCGGCGGTGGCGGCCCGCACTACTGCCTCGGGGCATCGCTCGCGCGCGCCCAGCTGCGTGCGATCTTCGGCGAGATCCTGCGCGTGATCCCGGACATCGAGGCGGGCGAGCCCGAGCTCCTGCGAAGCGCGTTCGTACACGGGGTCAAGCGCATGCCGTGCACCTTCACCGCGCACGCGTGAGCCCGGGCGGCGGGCGGCGCCGAGTCAGCCGGCGACGCGCCCCTACGAGGACGCCTGTGCGACCGCCGCGCCGAGCTCGGAGCGGTCGCGGATGAGCTGCACGCACACGGCGATCGCGTCATCGATCGTCTGCCAGTGCAGCGCCTCGGGCACGTCCGTGGGCCAGTGGTAGTTCAGCGGCAGCTTCGTCTCGTCGATCGAGGCGAGCGTAACCGTGGGATACCCGGCGCGCAGCGCTATCAGCGCGTCGCTCGCGCCGACCGTGCGCAGGCCGCGCAGCGCGCGCACGCCGACCCGCTCGGCGGCGCTCGCCAGCTCCTCGCGCATGCGCGGCGTGTAGTCGCGCATGCGCAGCATCCCCTCGCCCTCGAGCACGATCAGTTTCGGGCCGCCGAGGCACTCGAGGCACACGAACTCGGTGCGCTCGCGGTCGAGCTGCGCGAAATGACGCTCGCCGAGCGCCTGCATGCCCTCGCTGAAGGACTCCTCCGAACCGGTGGAGATGAGCAGCACGCGCACGCCCGGCGCCGGCCGCTCGCGCAGCTCCTGCGCGATCGCCAGCAGCGCGCCCACGGCCGCGAGGTTGTCGTTCGCCCCCGGCACTACCACGCTGCGCCCGATGTCGGCCATCGCTGCGATCGCGCCCGCGGAGACGGTGGCGCCGCCCCGAGCCACGCGCCGGCTGCCGAGGAGCGCGCCGAGACAGACGAGCACCGGCCCGAGCCACACGCCGTAGAGGATCGGCGGCGTACGGCCCGCGCGCTCGTGCAGCCGCGGGAACAGCCGCGGGCCGATCCTGCCGAGCACCGGGTGAAAGACGAGCCCGGAATGCGCCGCGTCGTGATGCGCAACGAACGCGAGCGTGCGCTCGGCGCCGCCGTCGCCGGCGTGGGCGATGACGTTCCACGTCGGCCTGCGCGGGAGCAGCGCGCGGCGAAACCAGCGCGAGCCGTGCCCGAGGTCGTCCCACAACGCGGCCGCCGCGAAGCCGGCCACCGCCGAGGCGACCGCTCGACGGGCGGCTCCGCCGCGAAGCGCGAGGAGCCCCGCAGCGAGCGCGCCTGCATTCGCGAGTCCGAGCGGCCACCAGTACCCGCCGTGCGCGAGCTCCTGCTCGAGGTCGACCTCGCAGCCTCGTTCGGCAAGCCACGCCGCGATCGACTCCGCGGCGAGGCGCTCGCCTTCGGAGGCCGATGGCCGCTCCTGCGCGGCGAGCTCGAAGATCGCCTGGCGCCAGCTCGCGGGCCCGCCTCCGACGTGGTCGTCGCTGGTCATGGCCCAGCATTCTTGCTCGTGCGACCCCGCCGGCAGATAAATGCCTTGACAGTTATATGCGCAGATAGGTATATTGGCGGCCAACGATGGTGTCGGCACTCGCAGTTCTCGCCGAGCCGCACAGGCGGCAGATTCTCGACCTGCTGCTCGAGGGCGAGCGGCCGGTCGGCGAGCTCGTGCAGGCGACGAGTCTCAGCCAGCCCGCGATCTCCAAGCACCTGCGCGTCCTTCGCGATGCCGGGCTCGTGCGCGCACGGGTCAACGCTCAGCGGCGGATCTACAGCGTCACGCCGGAGCCGTTGCGCGCGCTCGATCAGTGGCTCGAGCCCTACCGAAAGCTATGGTCCGCGCGGCTCGATGCCCTCGAGCGCCATCTGGACGCGGTCGCGGATGAGGGAGGAGCACGAGGTCGCCGTGGCTGACTACGGAGAGCTGACCGCAAACGCCGATCGCGCGGTCGTCGAATACCGGCGCCGATTCGACCACCCGCCCGAGCGCGTGTGGCGCGCGTTGACGGACCCCGACGAGCTCGCGGCGTGGTTTCCGACGACGATCGACGGCGAGCGCGCGCCTGGAGCGAAGCTCACGTTCCGCTTCGAGCACGTCGAGATCGAGCCGATGCGCGGCGAGCTGCTGAGGTTCGACCCGCCGTCGCTGCTCGAGTTCACGTGGGGCGAGGACGTTCTGCGCTTCGCGCTCGAGCGCGATGGCGACGGGACGGCGATGACGTTCACGGTCTCGCTCGAGGAGCTCGGCAAGGCTACGCGCGACGGCGCTGGCTGGCATCAGTCGCTCGACGGCCTCGCTCGCGCGCTGCGCGGAGATCGCGAGCGCGCCTACAGCGCGAAGCGTTGGCGAGAGCTGCGCGACGAGTACGCGCAGCGCTTCGG
>DATBCA010000157.1:0-1560 GCA_036270715.1 Solirubrobacteraceae bacterium | reverse complement strand
AATCGGCAGCCGCGCGTGCCACGGCACGCAAGGCGGCCGCCCGCGCGGCGGCGCGCAAGGCCGCCGCCGAAAAAGCAGCAGCTGAAAAAGCGACCGCCGAAAAATCCGAATCGACGACGGCAAACGGGTCGGGCACGACCTCGGGCGGCAGCGAAACGTCGACCGGCTCGACGTCGAGCGGCTCTGGATCCTCGAGCTCGGAATCGACAGGCACGTCGTCGAGCTCCAGTGGCTCGGGCTCGAGCAGCTCGGGTGCGAGCGAATCCAGCGGCTCGTCGTCCTCGAGCAGTGAAAAAGCCTCGAGCGGCGAAACTGCGGCCAGCTCGGTGACGACGAAATCGTCATGACGCGCGCGGGGGAGGCGAGCGCGCGTTTTGCTTGCTTCGGTTCGGAGTGCGTCGTGCTCGTCACGGGCGACAGCCCCGAGCGCAGCGCGAGCGACGCGGTCGCGATGGCGCGGCGCGAGCTCGAGGCGTGGCACGCGCGCTTCTCGCGCTTCCTCGCCGACAGCGAGCTCTCGGCTCTCAACGCCGACCCGCGCGAGACCGTCGACGCTAGCCCGATGATGGCGCGGCTCGCGCATGCCGTGCGTCTAGCGGGCTCGCTCAGCGGCGGTCTCGTCGACGCGACGCTCGTGCGCGAGATCGCCTCGGCGGGCTACGCACGTGACTTTTCGGAGCTCGGCGAGCCGCTGCCGCTACGGCGCGCGCTCGCGCTCGCGCCGACGCGTGCGCCCGCCGCGCCGTCGCGCGCGAGGCACTGGCGCACGGTCGACGGCGACCTCGCGCGCGGCACGGTCACCCGCCCGCCAGGCGTGATGCTCGACAGCGGCGGCATCGCGAAGGGCCTGTTCGCCGACGTGCTCGCCGAGCGCCTCGCCGCCCACGCGGCCTTCGCGGTGGTCTGCGCCGGCGAGGTCGCACTCGGCGGAGCGGCCTCACCGCCCCGCGCGGTCCACGTAGAGAGCCCCTTCGACGGCAGCGTGATGCACACGTTCGAGCTCGGGCGCGGTGGTGTTGCGACGAGCGGGATCGGCAGGCGCAGCTGGCTCGACGAGCGCGGCGCGCCGGCGCACCACCTGCTCGACCCCTCGACGGGACGATCGGCGTTCACCGGGGTCGTGCAGGCGACCGCGCTCGCGCCGAGTGCGCTCGAGGCTGAGGTCCGCGCGAAGGCCGCGCTGCTGAGCGGACCCGCCGCGGCGCCCGAATGGCTCCGCGACGGAGGCGTGATCGTGCTCGACGACGGCTCGCACCGCGTGATCGCGCCGCCGGCGCGCGCCGCGCGCTCAGCCGATGGTTCGTGCGATCAGCGGCTGAACTCGGCCGCCTCCTCGGAGCCGCCCGTGGCGTCGCCGGCGCTGTAGGAGTGCGCGCCCGCGCCGGCGAGCGTGCCCGCGTCGACGATTAGGTATTCGGCGCGGATCGGGCGCCCGTCGAAGTAGCACTCGAGGATCTCGCGCGTGCCGGCCGCGTATCGCGCCTGCGCCGACAGGCTCGTTCCGGAGGTGTGCGGCGTCATCCCGTGGTGGGGCATCGTGCGCCAGGGGTGATCGCGCGG
>DATBCA010000156.1:0-4903 GCA_036270715.1 Solirubrobacteraceae bacterium | reverse complement strand
AGCCCACGCATCGAGAGATACTCGCACTGCACGGGGACGATCACCTTGTCGGCCGCGGTCAGCGCGTTGATCGTCAGCAGGCCGAGGCTCGGCGGGGTGTCGATGCAGATGAAGTCGTAGTCCTCGCGAATCGGCTCGAAGGCCTTCTGCAGCGCGCGCTCGCGTCCGATCATCGTGGACATCGCGATCTCCGCTCCCGCCAGATCGATCGACGCACACGCCACGTCGACCTCGCGCTTGCGGATGACCTCGCGGATCGACACCTTGTGGACGAGCACGTCGTACATCGATTTCTCGAGGGTGTCCGGGTCGATCCCCTGCGACATCGTGAGATTGCCCTGAGGGTCCATGTCCACGCAGAGAACGCGGTGACCCTCCTCGGCGAACGCAGCAGCGAGGTTGAGGGTCGTCGTCGTCTTGGCGACGCCGCCCTTCTGGTTGGCGAAAGCGATAACCCTGGCCGTACCTTCCACGGGGACTCCGATGCTCGGTTGCTGGTGAAAGCGCTCCGGTGGGTATTCGCATGGCGGGGGACGATTCCTGCACGCAAACTACGATCGTGCGATGGCCGCCGGCGGGCACCGATCGGAGATCGGCGAGCGCGAGGTCGCTTCTGTGCTGCGGGCGCGCGTGTGCATCTGCGTGGGCGCGGGCGGCGTCGGCAAGACGACGATCGCGGCGGCGCTCGCGGTCGCGCTCGCGGCTCGTGGGCGCAGGGTGGCGGTCGTCACGATCGATCCCGCGCCGAGGCTCGCCGGCGCGCTCGGGGTGCGCGAGCTCACGAGCGAGCCCTCGCCGATCGACCTGTCCTCGCTGGCGGGCTCCGGCGTGGACGCCCGCGGCGAGCTTTGGGCGCTGCGACTGGACCCGAAACGCACTCTCGACGATCTCGTCGCGCGGCTCGCCGGCGACGAGAGGGCCCGTGCGGAGATCCTCGCCAACCGGATCTACCGCGAGCTGTCCTCGGCGGTCGCCGGAGCACAGGAGCTGAGCGCCGTCGCGAAGCTCTACGAGCTCCACCACGAGCACGAGTTCGACGTCGTCGTGCTCGATACGCCGCCCGCCGCGAACGCCGTCGACTTCCTGAACGCGCCGCGCCGGCTGCTGGCCTTCCTCGAGGGCCGCGCGCTCAAGGTGTTCCTCGCGCCGGGCGGGCTCGCCGCGCGCGTGTTCGGCCGCTCGACGAGCATCGCCTTCGCGATCTTCGCGCGCATCAGCGGCGTCGACCTGCTGGCCGACCTGTCGACCTTCTTTCGCTCACTCGGCGGCGTGATAGACGGCTTCCGCGAGCGCACGCGCGCAGTCGCCGCGCTGCTCGCCGATCCCGGCACGACCTTCGTCGTCGTCACCACCCCCGAGACCGAGCCCGCCCGCCAGGCCGTGCTGCTCGCGCGAGAGCTTGCCTCCAAACGCATGCGCCGTGGCGCGATCGTCTTCAACCGCGTCCAGGAGTGGGGCCTCCAGGGACGCGCGCCGGCCGAGGTGCGCGCGGCGCTCGCGCCGCGCGTCGGCGCCCGCCTCGCCGCGCGCGCCGCGGACAACCTCGCTGACTTCGACGTGCTCGCGACGCGAGACCGCGAGACGATCGCCGCGGTTGGCGATCAGCTCGGCGTCGACGGCGTGCGCTGCGTGCCGCACTTCAACGAGGACGTGCGCGACCTCGCGACGCTCGCGCGGGTCGGCGACGGGCTACTCGACTCCTAGCGACTCCTGTTCGGCGAGCGGTCCCTCGTCGCGGAGCGGCGAATCCTCGGGGGGCGTACCTGCGCTTGCGACCCCGGGACCCTCCCCCTCGTGCGGCTCGGCCCCGTCCGGAGCGTCGGCAAGCAGCTCGTCCGCGAACCCCGCGAGGTCGGGGGCGAGGTGGCCGCAGATGACGTCCCTGAGCAGCGCCTTGAGGTGGGTTGCGACCTCCTCGGCGAGCGCTTTGCTCGATGCGTCGAGCCTCGCAGTGCCCTCGACCGCCCCTCGCTCGAGCGCGAGCGCCGCCGCGGCTCGCTCGGCGAGCGCGGCGCGGTCGGGCGGCATCGCGCACAGCGCGGCGAGCCGCCCGGGCAGCATGCCGCTCCAATAGCCCTCCGGCTCGAGCAGCGCGCGCAGGGCGAGAAGATGGTCGCTGAGCCCCTGCAACGGGCTCTCGCGTTCGCACCCCAGCTCGAAGCGCTCGAGCGCCCACGCGAGGTCGTTGCCGTGCGGCGCGCGGCGCGACACGAGGTTGCAGAACGCGCGCAGCTCGTCCTCCTGCTCGGCGCTCACGGCAAGCGTGCCATGGGCGCGTCCGACGACGCCGAGCGCGAGCGACGCCCACGGGCCGCCGCCCACCTGAGCCCACGCGACGCCTCCGAGCGCGATGCGCCCGTCGCCGAAGAGTCTCAGCGCTGTGAGCAGGTCCCGCAGGACGTCGCGCCCGCGCCGGATCGCCGCACGCGCGTCCTCCTCCTGCATGCGGTGCAGCACCAGCAGATGCTCGCCTCCCTGACGCTGCGCGGGCGCGACGCTCGTCGTGTCGGGAAGGCCCGCGATCGCGCCGCGCTTCGCGATCGTGAGGCCCTTCGTGAGCGGAAGCTCCTCGGATGCGATCGCCACGCCGTGCAGCGTCGCCACGAGCACGGTCTCGTTGACCTGCGCGCTCGCCGTGTCGTGCAGGCGACGCACGGCCGCGGTCAACCGCTCGGTCCGCACCTCGAAATCTGTCTGCTCGTCGAACACCTCCTCGATCAGCGCCGTGAGCGCGAGGCGACCGCGCTCGCGGCCCTTCACGCGCACGACGTCTGCGCCCGTGCTCGCGAGATAGCGATCGAGGCCGTCGAAGTCGTCGAGCAGCCTCGCGGTCTCGGCGTATCCGCTCAGGCGCCTGATGGCGGCGTCGCGCTCGGCGATGAACTCGCGCGTGAGCGCGTGGTAGCAGTAGAGGGGCTGGCCCCCTCCGCCGCGGGCGCTGTGCGCACCGAGCTCGAACGGCACCTCTGCGCCCGCGACCACCTCGGCGCGCAGGTGCTCGGAGACCGTCGTGATGAAGTCGGTGAGGACCGGCTCGAGCTGGCGCGAATGCATCGCGCGTCACTTCGCGGCGCGGGTTTGCGCTCCTGCTCGGCGAACGGCCGCTTGCAGGCGTCTACGCGGCGGCGAGCGCGGCGGAGGCGGAGGGAGCGTGCAGCCACTCCTCCCCGTACTCGCGCATGTCATCGATGATCGGGAGCAGCGCGCGCCCCTTTTCGGTGAGCGCGTACTCGACCCGCGGCGGGACCTCGCCGTACTCATGGCGCTCGACGATCCCCTCCTCCTCGAGGGCGCGAAGGCGCAGCGAGAGGGTGCGCGGACTGATCCCGGCGAGCGAGCGTTCGAGCTCGCAGAACCGCGACCTTCCGTCGGCGAGTTCGCGCACGAGCAGAAGGGTCCACTTGCCGCAGATGATGTCCGCGGTGCGGCACACGGGACACGATGAATCTACGGCCATTTCATTTGTTACTTTACCAACTGAAGTAGGCAGCGGCCGGGCGCCGCTCTGACTAGGACGACTCGCTCCCCAGACAACGGAGGATCGGCATGGCGCACGAAGACATCGAGCCCGACGCGACAGCGCCCGACGCGCGCACGCGCCTGATGAACGAAGTTGCAGAGCAGATGGACGCGATCGAAGCGGATTTCGGTCGCGACTTCGAAATCGGACGCGTGATCACGGTGGTGGAGATCAAAGGACCCGACGGCAACGTCGGTCTGCGAGTCCGCGCGGGGCAGTTCCCCTGGGTCTCGATCGGGATGCTCGAGTTCGCGAAGAAAAGCCTCGAAGCGCAGCTGCACGCGGAGTAAGCGCTCGCGACAACCCCGCCGCGAGATTTTGGCGCGCTAGCCGGCGGTCATCGACGCCGCCGCCGCGGGCGGCGTGGGCGCGGAGGGCGACTCGGGGGACTCGCGCCTGCTCTCGGCGACGTCGTCCATCGTGGTGCCCCTGCGGCCGTCCGCCTGCATCAGCAGCTTGAAGTCGTGCGGGCTCGAGGCGACTCTCATCGCGTCCTCGAACGTCACACGCCCGGCCTTGACGTGGCCGAAGAGAGCCTGGTCGAAGGTCTGCATCCCGTAGTAGCCGCCCGTGGAGATCACCTCGACGAGCTTGCCCGTCTGGTCGGGGTCGAGGATCATGTCGCGCACGCGGCCGGTCATCCGCAGCACCTCGCAGACCGCCACGCGCCCGCCTTCGGCGCCCGGCACGAGCCGCTGGGAGACGACGCCCTTGATCGTGCCCGCGATCATGCTGCGCGCCTGGGCGTGCTGGTGCGGCGGGAAGAAGTCGAGCATCCTGTTGATCGACTCGGTCGCGTCGACGGTGTGGACGGTCGAGAGCACGAGGTGGCCGGTCTCAGCGGCGGACAGCGCGGTCTGGACGGTCTCCTCGTCGCGCATCTCGCCGATCAAGATGACGTCGGGGTCCTGGCGCAGCACGCGCCGCAACGCGCGCCTGAAGGACACGGTGTCCATGCCGACCTCGCGCTGGTTGATCGCGGAGAGCTTGTCCCTATGCACGAACTCGATCGGGTCCTCGATCGTGACGATGTGCTTGTTCATGGTCGAGTTCATGTGATCGATCATGGCCGCGAGCGTCGTCGACTTCCCCGAGCCGGTGGTGCCGGTGAGCAGCACGATCCCGCGCTCCTCTTCGGCCAGCTCGCGGACGACGTCCGGAAGCGAGAGCTCCTCGATCGTGCTGATGCGGTGGGGGATCGCGCGGCAGACCATCGAGGTCGTCTCGCGCTGCTGGAAGGCGTTGATGCGGAAGCGCGCGACGCCCTCGATTTCGTAGGAGAAGTCGACCTCGTGCTCGTGGGTGAACTCGCCGAGCTTGGCCTCGTCGTGGAGCAGGTCGTGCAGAGCGCCCTGGGTGTCGGCCGCCGCGAGCGGCTCCGCG
>DATBCA010000155.1:0-3543 GCA_036270715.1 Solirubrobacteraceae bacterium | reverse complement strand
AGCGAGATGCGCGCGCGCCTAATCGGGGCGTTCGAGCAGTCGCTCCCCGAGGTCCTCGCCGAGATCGGACAGGCTGCCCGCGACGGCGACGCGGTGGGTGTACGTCGCGCGGCGCACACGCTCAGGGGGTCGAGCGCGATGCTGGGGGCGCAGCGACTGAGCAGTGCGTGCCTGCGAGTGGAACACACGCGCGGGCGCGAGGTGGCGATCTCCGAGGCGGATCTCGAGGAGCTGCGCTCGCTCGCGGCGAGAACGTGCGAGGCGCTGCGCCGCGAACTGGTCGACGACCCTTCGTCGTCCGGCGCGCCGAGCACCCAGGTCGGCGCGCGCTGAGCGCGCTCGCGGCTGCCACCGGCACGGTCGGGCGTCGGGCGCCCGCACCGCGTGCCGTATCAGCACAAAATCATCATATGTGTCATAACACGGTTATCATCGCGAGAGATGATTGACGCGAAGACCGACGGCTCGGGCTCCGCCGAGACGGGCGCTCGCCGACGCGGGCGGACCGCGGGCGCAACGCGCGAGGACGTGCTCGGCCTCGCGATGAGCCGTTTCCTGCGCGGCAGGCGCGTCGACGTTCAGGAAATCGCCGGCGAGCTCGGCATCGGGCGCACGACGATCTATCGCTGGTTCGGATCGCGCGACGACCTCATCGGCGAGGTCGTCGTACGCGCGGCCGAACCGCTGCTCGAGCAAGCGAGCGGTGCCGCGCGCACACGCGGCGCGGCGGGACTCCTCGAAACGTTCGATGCGTTCAACCGCCAGATCGCGGCTGCGCCGGCGCTGCTGCGGTTCGTCGAATCCGAGCGCGAGGCGGCGCTGCGTGTGATCACCTCGGGGGCATCGAAGGTCCAGCCGAGGATCGTCGAGATGATCACCGAACTGATCCTTGCCGAGGTCGACGCCGGAAGGTACGACCCGCCCGTCGACCCCTCGACGCTCGGCTACGCGATCGTCCGGATCGCCGAGGCCTTCCTCTACAACGACGCCGTCGCGGGCATGCGCGGCGACGTCGAGCGGCTGCGCGAGGTGCAGGGAGCCCTGCTCGGGCTCGACGGCGCATCCCCGCGCCGCGTCGCCGCCTCCGCGCACTAGCTTGCGAGGTTGCCGCGACGGCGCCTCCTCATGCCGGTGCTCCGCCGCGCGCTAGCTTGTGAGGCGATGGCGTCCGCGAGTTTCGAACCCCTGCGCGGCGGCTGTGGCTGCGGCGCGGTGCGCTTCGAGGTCACGGCGCCGCTCGAGGCGGCGAACTACTGTCACTGCACGCGCTGCCAGCGGCGCAGCGGCACGGCAGCGTCCGCGAACGCGCGCCCGCAGCGCGGAAGCTTCCATATCGTTGAGGGCGCCGACAGCCTGAGCGCCTGGCGGCCCCAGGGCGGGTTCGAGAAGTGGTTCTGCTCGCGGTGCGGCTCCGCGCTGTACAGCTGCGACCCGGAGGACGCCGAGCGGGTGAGCGTGAGGCTGGGCGCGTTCGACGGCGATCCGGGCATCCGCCCGACCGTGCGCCAGTTCGTCGCGTACGCCGCCGCGTGGGAGCCGATCCCCGACGACGGCCTGCCGCGCCACGCGGAGAGCTCGCGCATGGACAGGCAAGCTCGCGGCGTAGACTGAGCTGCGATGAACGGCTGCACGCATGTAAATCAGGTCACCGTGTTCGAGCTGCCCGAGCAGGTCGACGGTTGCGTCGACTGTCTCGCGATCGGCGGCAAGTGGCTTCACCTTCGCATCTGCCTGGAGTGCGGACACGTCGGTTGCTGTGACGACTCGCCCAACCGCCACGCGCGCGCCCACGCAGCGGGCACCGCGCATCCGATCATCCGCTCGCTCGAGCCCGGCGAAGAGTGGTGCTGGTGCTTCGTCGACGAGGTCGCGATGACGATCCCGGCAGTCCACGGAGAAAGCCGCATCCCGCCCTCGCCTCTCGCCGCCGGCTGGTGAGCGTGCGGCGGCACGCCTGATCCCTGGCGCCGCGGGCTACTCGCCGCCCGCCGCCTCGGCGACGATCTGTCCGAGCAGCGCGTCCATGCGAGCGAGCACCTCCGCGCGCCCGGCGACCGCGTAGCGGCTCGCGAGGTCGCTCGCCGGCCGGTAGCCGACGTGCGTGGCGCCGCCCCGGGTCCACACGAGCACGCGCAGCGGTAGCTCGTATCCGATCGCCGGGTCGCTCTGCATGAGCAGCGTGCCCACCCGCGGGTCGCCGAAGACGAGCACTTCCTCGTCGTCCAGCTCGAGACCCGCCGATCGAGCGCCGCCGGCGTGGTCGATACGCGCGAAGCGGTCTATCCCGCGGCGCCCGACCGCAGCGACGACGCGATCCATCGTCGCGCTCACGCTGTCGGCGCTCGTGGCTGACGTGAGCGGTGACTCGGATGCGCGCGAGGACTGCATCGGCTTGCGCGCAGCCTACTCCCGCGCGTGTCCACGTACTGGTGGCCGTCAGACGCTCCCGCGCCGCGCCGCGCGCTACCTTGACCGCGCCATGAACCTGTGCTCGCGCAACTCGAAGTGGTCTCTGTGCTCGGAGGATTCGCTGCTGTGCATCGGCTGCCGCGGCTCGGTGCTGTCGATCGGCTCGATCGGCTCAGCGCTGTCGATCGGCTCGATCGGGTCGTTCGTCTCGGTTCTTTCGATCTGCTCAGCGGCATCGCTCGCCTCGGTGATGTCGTTCCGCGCGCGTCGCAGCGTGATGAAGGCGCCTCACTAGCGCTGAGCGCCCCCGTTCAGCCCTCAAGTTGCGCTCCTCGCGGTGCGATAGGGGCGAGAGGGCATTGTTGGCACGCTTTTCACGAATGGCAGGGCTGATGCGCGAGGCGGTGTCGCGGCGCGGATCCGCCCCCGCGAAACCGGGCGCCCCGCGCGCACGCGTGGTAGCGCTGCGAGTCGGCGGCGTGATCGTCGCGACCGCGATCGTGGCCGGCGCCGCGCTTGGGGCGCGCGCGCTGGCAAACAGCGACGCGGCAAACGCGCGCCGCTCGTTCCACGGCAGCTCGAGCCGCCTCGCCGCGACGGTGTCGCTGGCCCTGGCGCGCGAGGAAGACCTGATCGTCGCCGCGAGCACCTTCGTGGCCGCGCGCCCGAATCCGTCGAGCGGCGAATACGCGACATGGGCCAGCTTCGCGAAGGTAAGGGCGCGCTACCCCGAGGTGCGCCGTCTCGACGTGATCGCGCTGGTGGCGACGCCGCCGATCGAGCGCGTGACGCCGGTTCGCGCGACGCTCGAAACGACCGCGCCCTCGGCGGGTGCGGTCACGACGACGCCGGTCCGCGAAAGCGCGGCTCTGTCCGAGCGCTCTGCACGCGCGACCGCGGGTGGGGGTGCGTCTCGCTGCCTCCTCGTCGCGGGCCTCTCGCATATCGCGCCGTCCTCGTCGACTCGCGACCTCTGCTCGCGCGAGCCCGCGCTGATGTCCACGCGCGACTCCGGTCGCGCGTCTTACGCGAGCGCCTCCGTGCACGGTCGCGCGGGCCTCGAAATCGTCACTCCGGTTTACCGCGCGGGCGCCGCGCCGACGGAAACGGCTGCGCGACGAGCGATGTTCGCCG
>DATBCA010000154.1:0-19718 GCA_036270715.1 Solirubrobacteraceae bacterium | reverse complement strand
CGACCGACGCGCCACGCTGAAACCCTCTACCCCCGCTGCTAGCGTCAGCGGCCGCGATGACGGACGTCCAGCCGCTGCGCGCGCTCCACTACGACCCCGCGGCGGTCGGCGATCTTGCGCTGGTCACCGCTCCGCCCTACGACGTGATCGACGGCAAGCAGCGCGCGGCGCTGATCGAGCGCTCGCCTTTCAACGTCGTCGCGATCGACCTGCCGGTTGGCGGCGACGACCGCTACGAGGCGGCGCGCGAGCAGTTCGAAAGCTGGCAGCTGCAGGGCATCCTCGTGCGCGACCCCGAGCCGGCGCTGTGGGCTTATACGCAGGACTACTCGGGGCCCGATGGCGAGCGGCGCCGGCGGCGAGGCTTCTTCTGCCGCGTGCGCATCGAGGGCTACGGACCGGGGGGCGTGCGCCCGCACGAGCGCACGCATCCAGGACCGAAGGAGGACCGCCTGCGCCTGACGCGCGCGACCCGCGCGAACATCTCGCCGATCTTCTCGCTCTACTCGGACCCGCAGCAAGCGGCTTGGTCGGCGCTCGAGCCGGCGACGTCGCAGGCGCCGTGGGCGGAGGTGACGGACGCGGACGGCACGGTGCACCGAGTCTGGCGCGTCACCGACCCGGCGGCGATCGAGGCCGTCCAGGCTGCGACCCGCGACGCGGAGCTGCTGATCGCGGACGGCCACCATCGCTATGAGACGATGGACGCGTACGCTCGGGAGATCGGCGGCGAGGGCGACCACCGCTACATCCTCATGTGCCTCGTCGCGCTGGAGGACCCGGGTCTGACCGTGTTCCCGACCCACCGCGTGGTGCGCGACCTCGACGACGAGCAATGGTCCGCGCTTACGCAGGCGCTCGAGCGCGACTTCGAGATCACGGACGTGCCGGTCGAGGAGATCGCGCCGACGGACCCCTCTGGGCCGTTGCAGATGGGCTACGTCGACAGGCGCGACGGACGCGCGAAGCGGCTGCGCCTGCGCGACCAGGCGATCGCGGACGAGGCCTTGCGGGGGCACTCGGAGGCCTACAAGCGGCTCGACACGGCGGTGCTCGAGGCGCTGATCCTCAAGGCGGCGCTGGGCCTCTCCGACGAGGACATCTCGCACTTCCACGGGATGTTCTACGCGCGCGACACGGACGAGGCGCTCGAGATGGTGCGCTCGGGGGGCTACGACGCCGCCTTCGTCATGCGCGCGACTCCAGTGGCGCAAGTGCGGGAGATTGCGGCGGAGGGCGAGAACATGCCGCCGAAGTCGACCTACTTCTTCCCTAAGCTTTTGACAGGGCTTCTCTTCAACCCGCTTTCATAAGGTCTTCAATCAGTACCATTGAGGCAACGAGCACCAGAAAGGGGGAGCGATGGCAGGATCTGAAAGGCCGAGGATGAGGGCCAGCGCGCAGCGCGAGGGCGGAGGATTCAGGCACTCGGTGCACGTGCGCGACCATCTGCTGACAGTTGACGAGCCGCTCGATCAGGGCGGCCAGGACACGGGACCAAGCCCGCAGGAGCTGCTCGCGGTGAGCCTCGCATCGTGTACGGCGATCACGATGGAGATGTACGCGGCCCGCAAGGGCTGGGAGCTGGGGCACGTGGAGGTCGACGTCGAGTACACGCCCGCGGAACGCGGCTGCCCGACGAAGTTCGAGCTCGTTCTGCGGCTGCCCGACGACTGCACGGAGGAGCACGCGGAGCGGCTGCGGGCGATCGCGACGAAGTGCCCGGTGCACCGCGCACTCGACGGCGAGGTGATGTTCACCGAACGCATCGAGCGCGTGCACATGGCTGCGTGAGCCGCGCCGGCGGGACGCGCGCGAGCGGCCGCGCACGACGGCACGTGCGGTGAGCGTTCCCACGCTGGTCCGCGCGGCAGTGCTCGTCCCGCTCGTCCGCGCGGCCGAGCGCGATCAGACACAAGTCGTGCTCACGCGCCGCAGAGCCGACCTGCGCCGGCATGCGGGCGAGATCTCCTTCCCTGGTGGACGCGAGGACGCGCAGGACGACGATCTGTACGTGACGGCTCTGCGCGAGGCGGAGGAGGAGATCGGCCTGCCGCGCGAGGCCGTGACGCTGCTCGGCGAGCTGCCAGCGACGCCGACGTTCGCGACGAACTACGTCATCCACCCGTACGTCGGCGCGATCAGCGCGCCTGAGAGGTGGCATCCCTCGCAGGGAGAGGTCGACGCGGTGCTCGAGCTCTCGCTCGGCGCGATCGCGCGGGGAAAGACGCGCACGCGACTCACGCGGCGCGGCATTACGTTCGAGACCGACGCGTACGTCGTCGGCGAGCACCTCATCTGGGGAGCGACCGCGCGGATCCTCCAGTACCTCTTCGAGCGCCTCGACGAGCTGCTCGTCTGAGCTGCTCGCCTGAGCTCTGACCCGCCGCGCACCCCGCGCGCGTACGCGCGCGCGCGCAGCACCTCCCTCGACTGACAAACACCCCCCGGACCCACCGCCCGCCGATGGCCCGCCGACCGCCGCTGGCCCCCACCGCCGGGTCGACGGCCCTCGCTCTGTCACTCGCCGAGCAGCCCAGAGACGGCAGCACGCGCACCGCGCAGCCACGCCTCACGATCGCGGATGTCCTCGCCGAGCACGGCGAGCGGGATCGCGTTCTGCTCGGCGAGCTGGCGCACGATGCGCTCCCCGCTCTCGAGGACTGCAAACGAGTCTCCGGACGAGGCCCCGCGCTCGTACACGAGCCCGCGGGCGGTGGTGTCGATGATCTGGTGGACGAAGGCGCGCAGCCGCGCGGAGTGAAGCTCGGCCACCACCTCCTCGCCACCGCCGGCGCCGGCGAGCAGCCAGCAGACGACGGCGACCCGGTCGAGCGCGCCGCGCAGCGTGGCGAGGCGGTCGGGTGTCCCGATGAAGCACTCGGCGCCGGCCTGCTCGATGGCGGCACGGTTGGCCCCCGTGCGCGTGGTGACGCGCACGGCGTGCGCCGAATCGACGAGCTCGCGCGCGAGCTCGCGTCCGCGACATCCGCCGCCGACGATGAGGATGCGGGCCATGGCGGCGAGGATGCTACGCGCCGGTCGCGGGCGTGCGCCGCGGCGCGCCGAGAGGCTCCGGCGCGCGGCTAATAGGCGCGCCCGAGCAGCCGTTCGGTGACGCCTGCGATCGTCTGCTCGCCGTATTGCATCGCTTCGCCGGCTTTCGTGTGCGGGGGCTGCGACGCGGTACTGGGGTTGTCCTGGGTGAGCACGGCGAGCGAGAAGCTGATCCCGGGGCGTTCGAGGCGAGCGGTCTGGTTGACGAGACCTTCTGATTCGGGCAGCCAGCCGCCCTTGAAGTAGACGGCGAACTCCGGGCGCGCGACGGCGGGTATCCCCCAGCTCTGGCTTGGCTCGATGCCGCCGAGGAGCGAGCGCGCATAGCCGTCGAAGCGCGGCGGGACGAGCGAGTCGAAGACCGAGAAGAAGCGCGCGAGGTCGGCGGCGGAGACCTCGGTGAAGGCCCACCAGCCCGCGGAAGGCCGGAAATCGTCCATGTGCGCGTCGGCGGCGACGCGGTCGAGCGCGGCCTGGCCGACGATCCCGAGCACGGCCGAGGCGGCGGCGTTGTCGGAGGAATGGATCATGGGATAGAGCAGCGACGTGCCGGCGCTGTCGAGTGAGCGGTGCTGCGCGTCGAGCATGCGCATGTAGGCGACGAGCAGCATCGCCTTGACGATGCTCGCGGAGTGAAAGCGGCGGCGGATGTTGGCGCCGGACAGGTCGCCGCGGCTATCGACGACGGCGAACGCGCCGACGCCGGCGCGCAGCGCGAGGTAGCGCTCGGCGGCGAGCACGCGCGCGGCTGCGGGATAAGCGGGCGGAGGTTCGAGCGCAACCGCGACGACGGGCCCCGTCCGCCCGCCGCGACCTTCGTCGGCGACGCGGAAGCGCGCGTCGCCTTCGACGCGGATGGCGGGAAAGCGGTAGCCCCCGTGCGCGTTGGTGGTCGTATGCGCGATGTCGAGAAAGCGCGTCGACGGCTGCCGGGCGCGCTGCAGCTCGAGCAGCTCGCCCGGTACGGGCGTGCCGGTGGAGCCGACGAGCGTCCCCGAGATGACCGTGTCGGCGCCGTAGCGAACGACGCTCGGGCGCGCGTCGGTGGCAAAGCCGTTGACGGTTCGCGCGCGTGCGTGCGCGCGCGCGGCGGTCGCGTTTGAGGTGTCGGCTCGAGCCGCGGCGTCGGCCGCGCCGGCGGCGCCGGCGACGCCGGCGGCGCGCGCGGCGATGACGACGAGTAGCGTCGTTGCCGTTAGCGCCGTGAGGAGAGCGCGGTTGCGTGCGGCGGACATGCTCGCTCGATCGTCGCGGGCCGGCGCGGCGGCGCTGGACGTCGCGGACGATCGTATAGGCGTGCGCGGTCGCGCATGGCGGGCGGCACGCGTTCGCCTCACCTATGATCGCCGCGGGTGTCGGCGCCAAGGCGCCGAGCACCTAGATTGGCGACGCGACGATCGGGAGCACCAAAGCCGGCTATGGACATCTCACACCCCCGATGAACACGGGCAATCCCGCGCAGACGCAGGACGTGGTGACGATGGAGAAGATCGTGGCGCTGAGCAAGCGGCGCGGCTTCGTGTTCCCGTCTTCGGAGATCTACGGGGGCGTGGGCTCGACGTACGACTTCGGCCACTACGGAGTGCTGCTGAAGGCGAACGTGAAGGCGCAGTGGTGGCGGTCGATGCTGGTAGACCGCGACGACATTGTGGCGCTGGACTCGGCGATCCTGCAGCACCCGCGCGTGTGGGAGGCCTCAGGCCACCTGGCGGGCTTCACCGATCCCTTGGTGGACTGCCGCACGTGCGGTCAGCGCTTCCGCGCGGACCACCTGTCAGAGCTGCAGTGCGGCAAGCGCCCGTCGAAGCACCCGGGCGAAACGGACGAGTGCTCGCTGACGGACGCGCGCGACTTCAACCTGATGTTCGAGACGACGATCGGGCCGGTGAAGGAATCGGGCGCGACGGCGTACCTGCGACCGGAGACGGCGCAGGGGATCTTCATCAACTTCAAGAACGTGCTGCAGTTCTCGCGCCAGAAACCGCCGTTCGGGATCGCGCAGGTGGGCAAGTCGTTCCGCAACGAGATCACGCCGGGCAACTTCATCTTCCGCACGCGCGAGTTCGAACAGATGGAGATGGAGTACTTCGTCCCGCCGGAGGAAGCGCAGCGGTGGTTCGAGCACTGGCTGCACGCGCGCGAGGAGTGGTACATCGAGCTGGGCATCCGCCCGGACCACCTGCGCCTGCGCGCGCACGACGCGGACGAGCTCTCGCACTACTCGACGATGACGAGCGACGTCGAGTACCTGTTCCCCGCCACCGGCTCCGCGGGCGCTGCCGCGGACTCGCCGGACGGCGGGCGCTGGTCGGAGCTCGAGGGGATCGCTTACCGCGGCGACTTCGACCTGACGCGCCACGCGGAATTCTCGGGCGAAAAGCTCGAGTACTTCGACCAGGCGACGGGCGCGCGCTACGTGCCGCACGTGATCGAGCCGGCTGCGGGAGTCGATAGGGCGACGCTGGCGTTCATGGTCGACGCGTACGACGAGGAAGTCGTGCCGGCGGGCGGCGGCGGCACCGGCGAGGGCGAGCACCGGACGCTCCTGCGCCTGCACCCGCAGCTCGCGCCGGTGAAGGTGGCGGTGCTGCCGCTGCTGCGCAAGGACGGCCACCCGGAGCTGGCGCGCGAGGTGTACGAGTCGGTGCGCGGGACGGTGCAGTCGGAGTACGACGAGGGCGGCTCGATCGGCAAGCGCTACCGCCGTCAGGACGAGATCGGGACGCCGTTCTGCCTTACGATCGACCACGACAGCATCGAGGACCGGACGATCACGCTGCGCGACCGCGACTCGCTCTCGCAGGAGCGCGTGCCGATCGATGGGATCGCGCGGGAGATCGAGCGGCGCGTGAGCGCGCCGTGGAAAACGCCGAAGCTGGCACAGAGCTAAAGAGGACTCACATGGACTTCGAGCTGACGGACGAGCAGCGGCTGATCAAGCAGACGGCGCGCGAGTTCACGGACAACGAGATCGTCGAGCGCTCGCGCGAAAACGCGCGCAACCACCACTTCGATCTGGAGATCGTCCAGAAACTGGGCGCGCAGGGGTACCTCGGGGCGATCGTCCCGCCCGAGTACGGCGGCGCGGGGTTGGACTACGTGAGCTACGGGCTGATCGTCGAGGAGATCGGCCGCGGCGACTCGTCGGTGCGCACGGTGATCTCGGTGCAGACCTCGCTGGTGTGCTCGGCGATCTTGAAGTGGGGAACGGAGGAGCAGAAGCGCAACTACCTGCCCGCGCTGTGCTCGGGCGAGTGGCTGGGGTGCTTCGGGCTGACGGAGCCGGACACGGGCTCGGACGCGGCGAACCAGCGCACGCGCGCGCGCAGGACGGACTCGGGCTGGGTGATCAACGGCGCGAAGATGTGGATCTCGATGGGCAACTACGCGCGCGTGGCGCTGATCTTCGCGCAGACGGACCCGTCGCTCGGCCACAAAGGGCTCGCGTGCTTCCTCGTCGACACCGACCAGGCCGGCTACAAACCGCAGCTGATCGAGCACAAGATGGGCCTGCACGCCTCGGACACGGCGTCGATCGCGCTCGAAGACGTGGAGGTGCCGGAGGACGCGGTGCTGGGCGAGGTCGGCGACGGCTTCAAGGTGGCGATGTCGGCGCTGGACTCCGGCCGCTACTCGGTGGCGGCGGGCTGCGTGGGAATCTGTCAGGGCTGCGTGGAGGAGTCGGTGAACTACTCGAAGGAGCGCGAGCAGTTCGGGCGCCCGATCGCGAGCTTCCAGCTCGTGCAGGCGATGATCGCGGACATGGTCGTGAAGACGGAGGCGTCGCGGATGCTCGTGTGGCGGGCGGGGTGGCTGAAGGACCAGGGGCGCCCGAACACGCTCGAGACGTCGATCGCGAAGCTCCACGCGACGGAAGCGGCGGTGGAGTGCGCGAACACGGCGATCCAGGTGCACGGCGGCGCGGGCTACGTCGACGACCACCCGGTCGAGCGCTACTTCCGCGACGTGCGGGTGACGACGCTGTACGAGGGCACCTCGCAGATCCAGAAACTGATCATCGGGCGCGCGATGACCGGCATCAACGCGCTCGTCCCCGCCTGAATTCGGCGGCGCGGCGACGATCGATGCCCGCGGCGATGCGGCCGGACGAGGATGAGGAGGGGGCCGGCCGAGCCGGCCCGGAGGGTCGCGCGGCGTCGGTAATCGGCGTTCTGGGAGCGGGCACGATGGGCGCGGGGATCGCGCAGCTGGCGTGTCGCTCGGGAGCCCGGACGCTGCTGTTCGACCCGATCGCGCCGGCGCTGGAGGCGGGCGTGGAGAAGGCGCGCGCGGGCCTGCGGCGCGAAGTCGAGCGCAAACGCCTCTCGCGAGCGGACGCCGGCGCGGCGGCGGAGCGGCTGCAGGCGACGGCGGACCTCGCGGACCTCGCGCCGTGCGAGCTGGTGATCGAGGCGGCGCCGGAGCGCCTGGAGCTCAAGCACGAGCTGTTGCGCGCGCTTTCGGGGATCGTCTCCGAGCGCTGCGTGCTGGCGACGAACACGTCGTCGCTGCTCGTGACGGCGATCGCGGCGGCGGTGGACGCGCCGGAGCGCGTGGTGGGCATGCACTTCTTCAACCCCGCGCCGGTGATGCGCCTGCTCGAGGTCGTGGCGGGCGAGCGCTCGGGCGAGGAGGCGCTCGCGCTCGCGCACGCGACGGGCGAGGCGATGGGCAAGACGGTGATCCGCGCGACGGACGGGCCGGGGTTCCTGGTCAACCGCTGCAACCGCCCCTTCGGGCTGGAGGCGCTGCGCCTGCTCTCCGAGCGCCTCGCGGACGTGCGCACGATCGACCGCATCGTGCGCATGGAGGGCGGCTACCGCATGGGCCCGTTCGAGCTGATGGACCTGGTGGGCATCGACACGGGCTTCGAGGTCTCGAAGAGCTTCTACGAGCAGAGCTTCGGGGAGCCGCGCTGGCGGCCCTCCCCGATCACTGCGCGCTACGCGGCGGCGGGGATGCACGGCCGCAAGAGCGGCCGCGGCTACTACTCCTACGAAGACGACGCTGGGCGGCCGCGCGCGGCGGCCGCTCCGGCGCACCGCTCCGACGACCCGCCGCCGCTGCCGGCGACGGCGCCGGCGCGCGGCGAAGGCGCGATCGTGCTGGCGGGCGCGAGCGCGCTCGCGCGGGAGCTGCGCGTGGAGGCGGCGGCGGCGGGCTACGAGGTGCGCTCGCCGCACGACCCGACGGGCGGAGTGCTGCCGGCTCTGATCGTGGAGTGCGACCGCCTGCCGGGCGGGGGCGCGGGCGCGGGGGAGGCGCACGAGCACCGCGTGCAGCCGTTTCCGCAGGGCGGCGCGCACCTGATCCTGTGCGCGGCGGGCTCGCTCGGTGCGCTCGACGACAGCGGTAGCGCGGTCGGCTTCCACGTGCTGCCGCCGCTGAAGGACGCGGCGCTCGTCGAGCTGACGCGTGGCGAGGACTCCTCGCCGGTCGCGGCGGCGCGCGCCGAACGCTTCTTCGCGACGCTCGGCAGGCACGTGGTGTGGGTGGGCGACGCGCCGGGGCTGGTGCTCGGGCGGATCGCGTGCCAGGTGATCAACGAGTGCGCGTTCGCGCTCGGCGAAGGCGTGGGCAGCGCGGCGGACATCGACGCGGGGCTGGTGATGGGGTTGAACCACCCGCGCGGCCCGCTGGCGTGGGCCGACGAGATCGGCCTCGACGTGGTCCTCGGCCTGCTCGACGCGCTGTGCGACGAGTACCGCGAGGAGCGCTACCGCCCGGCGCCGGCGCTGCGCAGGCTGGTGCGCGCGGGGCGCCTCGGGCGCGCGAGCGGGAGCGGCTTCTTCGAATACGGCGACGGCGCGTGAATCTCACGCTTCGCGCGCGGCACGCGTTTTACTGACGTGAGCAAACCGCTGCCGCCGTTTCAACGCTTCCTCGACACGCACCGCGGCGAGGTCTGGCGCCTGATCTGCGCGTCGGTCCCGCGTTCGGAGGCGGACGACTGCTTCCAGGAGACGTTCATCGCGGCGCTGCGCGCGTACCCGCGCCTGCGCGCGGGCTCGGACCTGCGCGCGTGGGTGCTGACGATCGCGCACCGCAAGACGCTCGACGCGCATCGCGCGCGCGCGCGGCGGGCGCTCCCGGTGGCGGACGTGGAGGAGCACGGGACGCGCACGACGGCGGACGCGCGCCCGGGCGAGACCTCGCGCGACGAGGCGCTGTGGAGCGCGGTGGGCGCGCTGCCGCAGCGCCAGCGCTCGGCGGTCGTGCTGCGCTTCCTGGCGGACCTCCCGCACCGCGACATCGCGAGCGCGATCGGCTGCTCGGAGGACGCGGCGCGGCGCTCACTGCACGAGGGCCTTACGAAGTTGCGAGAGGTGGTACCGGCATGAGAAACGAGAAGCGAAACACACCGGCGTGGCTCGACCAGGTCCTGCGCGCGGGTCCGCCGCACTCGACCACGGGCACGCCCCATGACGCGGACGCGACCGCGCTGGCCGATCTTCGATCGGCGGCGGCACGCCTCGCGCGGCGGATCGCTGCAGAGGGCCTGGCGGACGTGAGCTACACGAACGCGGACTCGCCGTTCGGCCCGCTGCTGCTCGCGGCGACGAAGCGCGGCCTCGTGAAGGTGGCGTTCCCGGAGCAGGACGTCGACGACGTGCTGGAACGCCTCGCGCGCAGGCTCTCGCCGAGAATCGTCGAGGCGAGTGCGCCGTTCGACGACGCGCGCAGGGAGCTCGACGAATACTTCGCGGGCCGCCGGCGCGAGTTCGCGCTGCCGCTTGACTGGGCGCTCGTCGGCCCGTTCGGCAGGCGCGTGCTGCACTTCACGGCGAAGATCCCGTACGGCGGCGTGAGCAGCTACCGACAGGCGGCGACCGCGGCGGGCAGCCCGCGCGGCTCGCGCGCGGCGGGCAACGCGCTGGGCGCGAACCCGATCCCGATCGTCGTCCCGTGCCACCGCGTGCTGCGAAGCGGCGGGGCGCTAGGCGGCTACGGCGGCGGCATCGACCGCAAGCGCTGGCTGCTGGGCCTCGAGGGCGCGATCCCCGCGAGCAGCGACGCTGCACGCTCGAGCGGCTGAGCGCTCAGCAGGGCGGCCTGCGCGGCCTGCGCGCCAGAGCCTAGGCGGCGGCGTCCGACGCGGGCGCCCATTGCGACAGGGCGGGGTCGCCGAGGTGCATGCCCGCGATGACGGGGATGCCCGGCGTGTCGCGCAGATACCACTCGGCGTCGAGCGCGGCCTGGCAGCCGGAACCCGCGGCGGTGACGGCCTGGCGGTAGGTGTGGTCGACGAGGTCGCCGGCGGCGAAGACGCCAGGACGGTTCGTGCGCGTGGAGCGGCCGTCCGTGAGCACGTAGCCGCCGTCGTCGAGGTCGATCTGCCCTCTGACGAGCGCGGACTGCGGCTCGTGGCCGATCGCGACGAACGCGCCCATGATCTCGAGGTCGCGCTCCTCGCCGGTCGCGGTGTTGCGCAGCCGCGCGTGCGAGAGCGTGCCCGCCTCGCCGGGGATGAACTCCTCGACGACGTAAGGCGTGAGGAACTCGATGTTCTCGACCGCGCGAGCTCGCTCGACCATGATCGCGGAGGCGCGGAACTGGTCGCGGCGGTTCGCGATCACGACCTTCGACGCGAACTTCGAGAGGAAGATCGCCTCCTCCATCGCGGAGTCGCCGCCGCCGACGATTAGGGTGGCGCACTCCTTGAAGAACGCTGCGTCGCAGGTCGCGCAGTAGCTCACGCCGCGGCCCGCGAGCTCCTCCTCCCCCGGGACGCCCAGCTTCTTGTGCTCGGCGCCCATCGAGAGGATGACGGTGCGCGTGCGGATCTCCTCGTCGCCGACCCACACGCTGTGCACGCCGCCGGGGGCGTCGGAGAACGCGACGCGCTCGGCCTGGTCGGTGACGAGGCGCGCGCCGAAGCGCTCGGCCTGGTCGCGAAACTTCTGCATGATCTCCGGCCCCATGATCCCGTCGGGGAAGCCGGGGTAGTTCTCGACGTCGGTCGTCTGCTGGAGCAGCCCGCCCCACGCGAAGCCCTCGACTACGAGCGGACGCAGGTCGGCGCGTGCGGCGTAGAGCGCCGCGGTGTATCCGGCGGGGCCGCTGCCGATGATGACCATGTTCTCGAGCTCAGCCATCGCGCACTCCATTCTTGCTTACGCCGGTCCGGTCTGCCGCGGATCACGGACGTTTCGCTTCGACTGGACAATACTTTACTTTGTATAGTGTAGCACCGGCGCTCCTAAATCGCCGGGCCGCCGACCGCCACGGCGGGCTCGGCGGGATGCTCGTCCCAGCGATGCACGGCTCGGCGCAGCTGGAAGTACGCGATCGCGCCGGGGATCGTCGGCAGCCAGAACGCGAACAGGCGGTAGACGAGCACGGCGATGAGAGCCAGGCTGCCGCTCACCCCGAACGCGACGAGCGCCCCGATCATGCCGCCGTCGACCCCACCGATCCCGCCGGGCAGCGGCAGCAGGTTGGCGAGCATGCCGACGAAGTACGCCTGGATCAGCACGGCGACGGGCGGCGCCTTGCCGAACGCGCGAAAGGCGGCGTACAGGACGGCGATGTTGAAGCCCCACCAGGAGACCGTGCCGATCATCGCCCAGTCGGGACGGCGCAGCTTCTGCCAGGCGAGGTGGATTCCCGCGGACAGGTACGCGGGGCTGGTGGCCAGGCGTTCGAGCCACAGCGCGAGGCGCCGGTGGCGAGGCGTCAGCGCGCCGAGGCGCGGCCGGAAATCCTCCGGGACGAACGCAACCGCGAGGAACACGAGGATCACGACCGCACCGAAGATCGCCGGCCCGATCGTCAGCGCAAACGGATGCGGCCCCGAGAAGAGGCCGACGTACAGGCCGATCCCGCAGACGACCATCGCGATCATGTACACGCCGTAGAGCAGCACGAGGAACGCGATCATGCGCTCGGCGACCTCGCGCCTGGGCATCCCCGAGCGACGCAGCGCCCAGGCCGTGAGCGCCACTCCGCCGGCGCCGCCGGCGGCGAACAGGCGCGTGGCGGCGAGCCCCGACATCGTGATCTCGTAGCTCTCGCGCCAAGTGATCGGCGACTCCGCAGGAACCGCGACGCCCTGGAAGATCGCGATGTAGCTGGCCATCGACAGCACCTCCGTCACGACCGCGACCGCGATCCACCAGGAGTTGCCGCCTTTGAGGCGGTTCCACGTGTGCTGGAAGCCCCCGAGCTGGGGCAGCACGAAGTACAGGAAAGCGAGCGCGGTGAGCACGAACGCCGCGAACAGGAGCGCTCGCCGCCGCGTGACGCCCGTGCGCGGCATGTCCTCGCCGCGCACCAGCACGGCCGGCTCGTCGTCTCGCGGAGAGGAAGCAGTGCTCACGAGCGCCCGCTGTCCCCCCTTCCCCCGCGGCTCATGCGCCTGCCTGCGCGCTCGCTTCCAAGGCCGCGATCGCGCGCGACGCGCGCCGCAGCGCCGGCGCCGCGCGGGGCTCGAGGCGGCGCACCGTGGCGGTCAGCGCGACGCCCGCGAGCAGGTCCACGACGTAGTGCTCGCCGAGGTAGACGAGCGCGAAGCCGAGCGTCGCGGTGTAGGCCCAGCCGAGAGCGCCCGCGAGCGGCCCGATCTCGCCGAGCAGTAGCGCGGCCATCACGGAGGTGGCGAAGTGGAGCGAGGGCATCGCGGCAAGGGGATTTCCGCCAAAGACACTGTAAAGGGGGCTCCAGCGGTCCTTCCAGAACCACTCCCCGTACTCGACCATCATCCGGCGCACCTCCGCCTGCGGGCCGCTGACCTTCTCGGCGGCGCCCGCCGCGTACCACGGCGGCGCGGTCGGCAGCACCCAATAGACCATCACGCCGGTGTCGAACGTCGCGTACATCAGCGCGGCGGCGCGTGGGAAGCGCTCGTTGTGGCGCACGAGGATGTACGCGATCGAGCCGTGCGGCACCATGAACCACATCCAGTGCGCCCACACGAGCACGCGATCGAGCGCGCGCCATTCCGGCCCCTCGACGCCGCTGCGCGCGAGCGCGCGCTGAAGGCGCACGCTCGGCAGCACGCCGAAGCCGAGCACGCGGTCGGCGAGGATCGGGTAGGCGACGCGCACGCGCGCGGCCTGCCCGGCCTCGTCGTCGTGCGGCGTCTTGTACGCGGCGACGTACGCCCACATCTGCAGCCCGACCGCAGCGACGTCGCGAACGCGTGAGCGGCGAACGGCGACGCACAGGCCGAGCGGCGCCGCGAACGCGACCGTCTGCGCGACGATCGCCGGGGCGCGCACGCGCTTGCGCACGAGCGGAGCCGCGACGCCCGCGGCCACGACCCCCCAGGCGGCCGCCCTGATCGCGCCCGCCCTGATCGCGCCCGCCCGCCGCACCGGCTGAGGAGTATATGGTCGCCCCAGCCGCGCGGCCGGTGCGCTCAGGCCCGCGCCCGCGCCCGCGCCGCCGCCACGAGCGCCCCCACGACGGGGCTGGCGGCGTCGGCCTCGGGGTGCCACTGCACGCCGAGCACGAACTGCTTGCCGGGCATCTCGACCGCCTCGGGGAGGTCGTCGAGCGCGGAGGTGCCGGAGACGACGAGTCCGGCGCCGAGGCACTCGACGCCCTGGTGGTGGTGCGACTTCGTCGCGTGGCGCGCCTCGCCGACGACCTCGACCGCGAGCGTGTCGGGTTGGACCTCGACGTCGTGGTCGGCGCCGTCGAAGGAGCCGAGCACGCGCCGGTGCTCGTGGTGGCCGTACTGCTCCGGGAGGTGCTGCACGAGCGTGCCGCCGAGCGCGACGTTGATCAGCTGCATCCCGCGGCAGATTCCGAGCACGGGCATGTCGCGCTCGATCGCCTCGCGCGCGAGCGCGATTTCGAAGCGGTCGCGCTCCAGGGTGGTCCCCGCGGTCTCCGCGTGCGCCTCGCGGCCGTAGGAGGAGGGGTCGATGTCGGCGCCGCCGGCGAGCATTAGCCCGTCGAGCAGCTCGAGCACTTCCTCGGGCTCGTCCACGAGCTGCGCGTCGGGCGCGAGCAGCAACGCGAGCCCGCCGGCGTCCTGCACGGCGTCGACGTAGTTGCGGGGAAGCAGCAATGCCTCCTGGTCCCATACGCTCCAGCGTGCGCGCTCGAGCGCGGCGCATATGCCGATGACGGGACGCGTCATGAGCACACGATAGGAGGATTCCGAGAGATGGCCGAGTCCACGACGCAGCTCCAGACCGTGAACGTGACGCGCGACGAGGCCGCGGCGACGATCGAGCTGAACCGCCCCGAGGCGCTCAACGCTTGGAACGGGCAGTTCGGCACGGACCTGCTCGCCGCGGTGCGCGACGTCGCGGGCGACGAGTCGGTGCGCGCGGTTGTGATCACGGGCGCGGGGCGCGGGTTCTCGTCGGGCGCCGACCTCAAGGACAGCGGCGCTGGCCAGCTCACGGACGCGGGACGCCCGGACGTGTACACGCGCCTGACCGAGCTCTACCACCCGATCATGGAGACGATCCGCGAGATGCCCAAGCCCGTGGTCGCTGCGGTCAACGGCCCGGCGGTCGGGATCGGCTGCTCGCTCGCGCTGTGCTGCGATCTGATCGTCGCGGCGGAGTCCGCGTACTTCCTGCTCGCGTTCGTGAACATCGGCCTCGTGCCCGACGGCGGCTCCTCGCTGTTCATGCCCACGCGCGTGGGCATCGCGCGCGCGGCCGAGCTGATGATGCTCGGCGAGCGCCTGCCCGCGCGGCGGGCGCTCGAGTGGGGCCTCATCAACCGCGTCGTCGCCGACGGCGAGCTCGCGGCGGAGGCCGCGGCGCTCGCCGCGCGGCTCGGTTCGGGGCCCACGCGCTCCTACGCAGGCGCCAAGCGCGAGCTCAACAACTGGCTTTACGCGCGCATGGGCGAGCAGCTCGACCTCGAGGCGCAGCTCCAGCAGGAGATGGCCGAGAGCGAGGATTTCGTCGAGGGCGTGAGCGCGTTCATCGAGAAGCGC
This sequence comes from Solirubrobacteraceae bacterium, assembly GCA_036270715.1. Taxonomy (GTDB): domain Bacteria; phylum Actinomycetota; class Thermoleophilia; order Solirubrobacterales; family Solirubrobacteraceae; genus Palsa-744. Next base: position 4,756 of record DATBCA010000154.1, on the reverse strand, counting down.
CCCGCCAACTTCAGCGGGCGCTGAGCGCGTCCGGCACGCCGGCTCGCCGCGCGCATCCACTGGGAGCGTGACTAGAATCCCGCCGGCCTTGGGTCATCTAGCTTCCGCAACGCTCGCGTTCTTCGCGCCGCAGTCGGGAGGATCGCCTAACGCGAACGAGATCGACAGCCTCTACAAGGTCGAGCTCGTGATCGCGCTCGTGATCTTCGTGGCGGTCGAGGGGGCGCTCCTGTACGCGCTCATCCGCTTCCGCGCGCGCAAGGGCGCCGTGGCGGCGCAGATCCGCGGCAACACGCGCCTGGAGGTCGGCTGGACGGTCGGGGCGGCGCTGATCCTCGTCGCGCTCGCCGCGCTCACCTTCGCGAAGCTCTCCTCGATCCAGAACCCGCCGAACTCGGGGCCGGAAGGCCTGCAGCTCGCGAGCGCGAGCGGCGGCCGGCTGCTCGCGAGCAACCACCGGCTCCCGCCGAACCGCAAGGCGCTCGAAATCCACGTGATCGGGCGCCAGTACATCTGGCAGTTCGTGTACCCGGGCGCCAGCGAACCCGACGGCCTCGGCGCGCCGTACTCCTACGAGCAGATGGTCGTGCCGACGAACACGACGGTCACGCTCGACATCGTCTCCGAGGACGTCGTGCACTCGTGGTGGATCCCCGAGCTCGGCGGCAAGTTCCAGGCGGTGCCCGGCTATCACAACTACACCTGGTTCAAGGTGCTCGAGCCGGGCATCTATCGCGGCCAGTGCGCGCTCCTGTGCGGCCGCGGCCACGCGCGCATGATCGCGACGGTCCGCGCGGTGCCGCCCGCGCAGTTCGAAGAATGGCTCGCGCACCAGAAGCAGCTGCTGAGCGAAGCCGATGCGCAGGCGAAGGTGGCGCGCGAAAAATTCAACGCCCAGACGGGCGCCGGACAGGCCGAAAAGCCTTAGAGCGACGAGCGCATGGCCACAGCCCAGCTAGCCCCGGTCCCGCAGATAACCGTCAGCCGCGTGCGGCCCGAGCCGCGCGGGTGGACGAGCTGGTTCACGACCACCGACCACAAGCGCATCGGGATCCTCTACATCGTCACGACGTTCGTGTTCTTCATCCTCGGCGGCGTCGAGGCGCTGATGATGCGCCTGCAGCTGGGAGCGCCGGAAAACACGCTCGTGAGCCCGCTGGTCTACAACCAGCTGTTCACGATGCACGGCACGACGATGATCTTCCTGTTCGTCGTGCCGATGATGGCGGGCCTGGCGAACTACTTCGTGCCGCTGATGATCGGCGCGCGCGACATGGCGTTCCCGCGGCTGAACGCGCTCTCCTACTGGCTGCTGCTCGCAGGCGGGATCGTGTTCTACGCGTCGATCTTCTGGAACCCGCCGGAAGCGGGCTGGGTGAGCTTCGTGCCGCTGGCCAGCTCGACGTACTCGCCGAGCGGCGGCGAGGACGCGTGGATCTACCTCATCCACCTCACCGGCCTGTCCTCGATCCTCGGCGCGATCAACTTCTACGCGACGATCGCGAACATGCGCGCGCGCGGCATGAGCTGGGGCCGCATGCCGCTGTTCGTTTGGACGATCCTCGTGTACTCGATCCTGATCATCTTCGCGATGCCGGTGATCGCCGGTGCGGTGACGATGCTCCTCACAGACCGGCACTTCGGGACGCACTTCTTCGACCCCGCGAACGGCGGCTCGGCGGTGCTGTGGCAGCACCTGTTCTGGTTCTTCGGCCACCCCGAGGTGTACATCATGGTGCTCCCCGGCTTCGGGATCATCTCGGAGATCCTGCCGGTGTTCGCGCGCAAGCCGATCTTCGGCTACCGCGCGATCGCCGCCTCGACCGTCGCGATCGCGTTCCTCGGCTTCCTCACGTGGGCGCACCACATGTTCACCGCGCCGGTGCCAGAAGCGATCTTCGTGTTCGTGCTCGTGAGCTCATATCTGATCGCGGTGCCCACGGGGGTGAAGATCCTCAACTGGATCGCGACGCTGTGGCGCGGGACGATCGAATTCAAGACGCCGCTGCTGTTCTGCGTGGGCGGGATCGCGATCTTCCTCATCGGCGGCATCTCGGGCGTGTTCCTCGCGACGTTCCCGATCGACTGGCAGGTCAACGAAACGTACTTCGTGGTCGCGCACCTGCACTTCGTGCTGCTCGGGGGCTCGCTCTTCACGATCTTCGCGGCGATCTACTACTGGTTCCCGAAGATCACCGGCAAGATGCTCTCCGAGCCGCTCGGCCGCACGAGCTTCGCGCTGATGTTCATCGGCGTCTTCACGACCTTCCTGCTCCAGCACGTGATGGGCCTCGACGGGATGCCGCGGCGCGTGTACGAGTACGCGAACGTCGGCAACCTCGAGCTCTACAACGTGATCTCGACCGTCGGCTCGTTCATCCTCGCGACGGGCGTGCTCGCGACGATCATCAACGTCGTCGTCAGCCTGCGTCGCGGCATCGTCGCCGGCCCGGACCCGTGGCAGGCGAACACGCTCGAGTGGTTCACGCCCTCGCCGCCGCCGCAGAACAACTTCGACGTCGTCCCGCAGGTGCGCTCTGTGGAACCGATGAAGGACATCCGCCGGGAGATCGAGCGGCGGACGTCGACGGCCCCGAGCGTGGGCGCGGCGACGGTGCCCGCCGGCGCGACGCAGGTTGGGATCTGAGCGGGGTGTCTGCGTGAGCGTCAGCGCATCGCCCCGCGGCGCCTCGGCCATCGGCGCCCCGCCGGTCGGCCTGCTGCCGCGCACGCGCACGCTGGTCGGCGACTACGTCGAGCTGACCAAGCCGAAGGTCCAGTCGCTGCTGCTGCTGATCACGGTTGCGACGATGTACGTCGCCGGCGACCCCTCGCCGGTGCTCGTGCTGCTGACGTGCCTCGGCGGCTCGCTGTCGGCGGGCGGGGCGGGCGCGATCAACCACTACGTCGACCGCGACATCGACGCCCAGATGGCGCGCACGGCCACGCGCCCGCTGCCCGCCGGGCGCATCAGCCCGCGCGCGGCGCTCGCGTTCGGTTGCGCGCTCGCGGCGCTGAGCGTGCTCGAGCTGTGGCTGGCGGTGAACCCGCTCGCGGCAGCGCTCTCCTTCAGCGGCTTCCTCGGCTACGTGTTCGTGTACACGCTTTGGCTGAAGCGGCGCACGCCGCAGAACATCGTCATCGGCGGCGCGGCCGGCGCGGTCCCGCCGCTCGTGGGCTGGGCGGCGGTTCGCGGCTCCGTGGGCGGCACCGCGGTGATCCTCTTCTTCATCGTCTTCTTCTGGACGCCGCCGCACTTCTGGGCGCTGTCGCTGCTGATGCAGGACGACTACCGCCGCGTGGGCGTCCCGATGCTCCCGGTCGTCCGTGGCGAGGTCGAGACGCGCCGCCAGATCCTGCTCTACTCGGTGCTGCTGTACGCGGTCACGCAGCTGCCGTTCTGCGCCGGCGGGTTCGGCGCGATCTACCTCGTCTGCTCGCTCGCGCTCGGCGTCGGCTTCATCGCGGGCGCCGTCGTCCTGTACCGCCGCGCGGATCGCCGCTCGGCGCTGCGCCTGTACCTGTTCTCGCTCGCCTACCTCGCGCTGCTTTTCTGCGCGATGGTCGCCGACGTCCACCTATAGGATCCGCGCAGCCGATGAACCGACGGCTCGCCAGCAAGAACCTCCGCACGGGCCTGATCGTCGCCGCAATCTGCATGCTGATGTTCGCGCTCACGTTCCTCGTGGCCGCGATCTACGTCTCGTGAGCCCGCTCGAGCCCGACCCGCCACCCGTCGGCGAGGAGATCCACCTTCCGGGGCCCTCGATCCTTCCGGTCCTGACCGCGCTCGGGATCACGCTGACGCTCGTCGGCGTGACGACGTTCATCGCGCTGACGGTCGCCGGCGGCCTGCTGACGCTCGGCTGTGTGTGGCGCTGGGTCAAGGACACGCGCCACGAGATCGACGAGCTGCCGCTCGATCACTGAGAGCTGCGCTCGGCGCCTGCCTCAGCCGACCACCGCGCTCTCCGGCACCTCGCAGATCGCCCCGTCGTCGGTCCAGCGGCGCACGATGTCGCGCACCGAGAGGATGCCCACGGTCTCGCCGCGCTCGACGACGATCAGGTGGCGAAAGCCCCCGCGCACCATCGCCGCCGCGGCCTCCTCGAGCGACCAGTCGGGCGCCGCGAAGACGACGTCGCGCGTCAGGTGCGTGGCTACGGTCTCCGTGTCGGGGTCCTGCCCGTCGCCGAGCGCGGTCAGGATGTCGCGCTCGGTGATGATGCCGGGGCCGCTCGCGTCGGGATCCATCACGACGGCCGCGCCCACGCCGCGGCTGCTCATCAGCCGCGCGACCGCTCGCAGCGTGTGCTCGGGACCCACCGTCAGCACCGTCGGAGTCATCCCGTCGCGGATCTGCATGTCCTCTCCTTTCCCCGGCCGGCCACCGCGTATGCGCGGACGCGGCTCGAGAGACGTTTGCAACTATTGCCTCAATCTAGCCCCAACGCGCCGCCGCCGTCAAGCGCCAACGGCGTCCGCCCAGCCGCGTCGCCGACGCGCACGCGTGAAGGCTGTCGAGCCGTTCGGCGGGCGCAGGCATTAGGATCACGCCTCCCGATGGAGAGGCGCTCCAGAGCAGCAGCAAGAGACGAAGCGACCCCGCGCGCGCGATGAGCAGGAAGCGCTCGCTGACGATTGCGGTGGTGCTCGGCGTGATCGCGATCGCCGCGGGCATCGTGCTCAGCTACGTCATCCACTGGTTCCCCGCGCAGGCGAGCAAGCAGGCGCACGAAACGGACACGCTCTACCA
>DATBCA010000153.1:0-8351 GCA_036270715.1 Solirubrobacteraceae bacterium | reverse complement strand
CGATCGCCGCGTCGATGCCCTCGGGGTTGAGGTCCGCATCTCCCGCGCCGAGCGCCGTGTTCATGAGCCTCGCCCACAGCGCGTCGTCCTCCTCGGGGATGCCCATGAAGCTCCCGATCACGCGCGAGACGACCGGTTGCGCGACGTCGCCTACGAGATCGCACTCCTCGCGCCCCTCCAGGCGGTCGAGCACGCGGCGCACGATCGCGCGGATCTCGTCCTCGTGCGCGGCGATGCGCTTGGGCGTGAAGCCCATCTGGAAGAGCGCCTTCAGGCGGTCGTGCTTGGGCGGGTCCATGCCGATGAACATCGCCCGCGTGAGCTCGATCGGGAACACCGCCGAGACCGCCGTCACACCGCCGAGTTCGGAGCTGTAGGTGCGCCAGTCGCGGCTCACCGTGTGGACGTCGTCGGCGAGCGTCACCGACCAGTAGCCGGCCTCGCCGGGGAACTCCGTCAGGTGGTCGGTGAAGTGCACCGGGCACCCGCCGCGCAAGCGCTTGAACAGCTCGTGCGGAGGGCCGTCGAGCCAGTGCTCGCGCTCCCCCACGAGGACGTGATCGAGGTCGCTTCCCACCGTTGCCATCGGGCCTCCTGGAGATCGCCGCTGAGGGGCCTCGATCTTACTGGCCGCCCGGCCAGTTGCGTTGTGAGCGGCGTCACACGCGCGGACGATGGCTCAGCGCGCGGGACGTGCCGGCGCGCGCTCGCCCGGTGCGAGCGCGAGCGCGCGTCCGGCGAAGGCCAGCATGTGCGTGAGGTGTGCTCTGAGCGTTTCCAGCGTGTGCCCGCCGGCGTAGACGGCGCTCGTCGCGCTCGCGTCCGCCGCGCGCAGCGCGGCGGCGAACGGCGGGTCCTCGGCGGAGCCGACGATCGCGTCAGACGCGCCGCCGTATACGAACGCTTGCAGGCCCGAGCGCGCGATCGTCGCGCGTGCCGAACGAAGCTCGCCTTCCAGCCCGTTGAAAAACCCGAGCCAGCTCTCGACCACTGCGAAGCGATCGGGGTGGCTCAGCGCGATATTCATCGCTCCGTAGCCGCCCATCGAGTAGCCGGCGATCGCGCGCGCGCCGCGTTCCGCGAGGGTCGGGAACATGCGGTCGACCAGTTTCTGAACCTCGAGCACGTAGCTCTCATACGCGTGCCCGCCCTTGTCGCGCCAGTTGTGCGCCCCGGGCCCGCTCTGGATCATGACCCCGATCAACGGCGGGATCACGCGTTCGGCCGTGAGCCTGTCGAGCGTTTGCTGCAGACCGAGTTCGAGAAACGAGGAGGCGGTCTCGTTGTTGCCGTGGAGCAGGTACAGGGCGGGATAGCGGTGCGCCGCGAAGCTGAAGCCGGGCGGCAGGTACACGAGGAACGAGCCAACGCCGCGCAACGCCGCCGACGCGTAGCGCACCGACTGGATCGTGCTGCCGGTTTCCGAGACGCCCGCGAGCTCCACGCTCGCGGACGGAGCGGGGTCGACCGCGGCCTGCGCGACGACCGCGGTCACCGGGCGCGCGGGCGCGCCGGACGAGAGCGAGGCCAGCCGTTCCAGCGCCGGCCGCGCGTCGAGCACGACGACGGTGCACGCTGCCGCGACTAGGCAGGTGAGCGCCAGGGCCGCGGGTCGGCGCGAGGCTGATGCGCGGGATCGCGCTACGGGGGTCGGCGCGACCGGCGACGCGGATGCGCCGGCCGCCGCGAGCGCCACGGCAGGCGGAAGCGACGGGACCCACTCCGGCGGCAGCGGCACGGGCTGGGGACGGGAACCGGGCCATGCCCAGTCCCCGAGACCCTCGAGCCAGACCTGAGTTCGGCGCGGCGGAATCGACGGCGACACCACCATGATTGAAGGTGTCGGCGGCTACGAATCCAAGCCCTGCAGGACCGCGCCCAGGGCTGCTCAGCGGGTGCTCCAGACCTCTCCCGTGTCGCCGAATCCGAGCGCCTGCTTCGTCGCGGCCGTGAGGTCGAATTCGCGCCCTTCCACGTACGGCCCACGGTCGATCACCGGCACGCGGATCGAGCGGCCGTTGTAGCGAAACGTCACGAGCGTGCCGCAGGGAAGCGTCTTGTTGGCGACGCCGAGCGTCGCTTCCGTGAGGTCCCCGCCGCAGGCCAGCGAGCCGCCGCCCCCGTACCACGACGCCTGCGCGAGGCGGTACACGTTGAGCTCGCCGAGCCTGCGGTGCGACTGCGCGTCGGCGCGGTCGCCCGTAAAGCGCAGGCGCAGGGCCTCGCTCCCGGTCCTATTCGCTCGGAAGCGCAGGCGGTAGCGACCGTTCGTCGTAGTGCGCGCGCGTGCGATCGTCCGCCAGCCTCGGTGCGCGAGCGCCTGCAACGTGAGCATCCGGCCGGGCAGGCCGAGAGATCCACGCGGGCCGAGCAAGCTCCCGGCGATCAGCACGTCGTGGCCCGCGAGCACGTTCATCGTGTGCCTCAGCACCGAGATGCGCGTGGGCTGCGGACGTTCGCCCAGCTGCGCCGTGATCGCGAGCGCGTTCGAGGAGATGCCTGTCGAGGCCAGCTCGAGCGCAGGCGGCGCCGGGGGCGCGGGTACGGCCATCGTGTCGTGAACCTCCTTGTTTGCCGCCTACGGGGTTAGCTGTCGGGCTCACGGCCGATGCCAGCGCGAACGGACGCGCGTGCCCCGGCGTTACGGCCGCAGCAGCGGCCGATTCGCCCCATCCGGCTCGCTCGAAGCGCTCCGGCAGTGGGTCCCCCGCTCGCCGCCAATCGAGGCGGCGACTCGGACGGTCGAACAACTGTTCGTATTCTGTCCTCGGACGTCCGCCCTATCTGTGATTGACGTCACACATGGGGACACTCTCGATAAGTCACAGAGCGCACAATCTCCGGGATAAATCCGGCGACGCCGCCGACGCCGACCGCGATCGGCTGACAGAATCTCGTCCCGTGATTACCGAGGACGGAACGATTGCGTGCGACAAATGCGGCTGCAAGAGCGAGGCCGAATCCGAGGAGCAAGCGGAGTCGTTCGGGTGGGTGGTCGAGCGCGGGCTCACGCCGCACGCGCACACCTGTCCCGCGTGCCGGGAAGCGGCGGGTTAGACGCGCGGGTCGTCGGGCGGCTCGTCCAGTCGCTCGCGCGCACGACATACGCGCAGCGCACGCGCGATGCCGCTGTGTTGTTTGACGCACACGACACAAAACGCGACAATCACGGCCGATGGCGAACCCCGACCGCCTGACGGCCCTCGACTCTACGTTTCTGCACCTCGAGGACCATTCGACTGCGCACATGCACGTCGCGTCGGTGATGGTGTTCGAAGGAACCGCGCCGGCGCCTTCCGAACTCGTCGACCACGTCGCCTCGCGGCTGCACCTCGTCCCGAGGTACCGCCAGCGTCTGAGCTACGTGCCGTTCGATCAAGGTCGTCCGCTGTGGGTTGACGACCCGCACTTCAACCCGCGCTACCACATCCGCCACACGGCGCTTCCGGCGCCCGCCGACGACGCGGCGCTCAAGCGGCTGGCGGGGCGGCTGTTCTCTCAGCGGCTCGACCGCTCGAAGCCGCTGTGGGAGATCTGGCTCGTCGAGAAGATGTCGGGTGGCCGTTTCGCGCTGATCGCGAAGACGCACCACGCGCTCGTCGACGGGATCTCCGGAGTGGACATCACGACGGTCCTGTTTGACACCACGCCCGACCCCGTTCCCACCGCGCGGCCGGCCGAACCGTGGGTCGCCAAGCCGCTTCCCGGTTCGGCAAAGCTCCTCGGCGAGGCGCTCGCCGAACGCGCGACCGTGCCCTCGGAGATGGTGCGCGGGGCGCGCAGGCTGTTCCGCGCGCCGCGCAGAGCGGCGAGGCAGGTCGTCGAAGGCATCGCGAGCGTCGGCGCGGCGACGATCACCGGGATCCGCTCGCCGGCTCCCGAGTCGCCGTTCAACGTCGAAATCGGACCGCACCGGCGCTACGCCTACCTCGACGCGGACCTCGCTCAGTTCAAGGCGGTCAAGGACTCGCTCGGCGGGACGCTCAACGACGTCGTGCTCGCGGTCGTCACGCTCTCGCTCGGGCGCTTCCTGCGCGACCAGCTCAGTTTCCGCACGGAGGGCGTCGAGCTCAAGGCGATGGTTCCCGTGTCCGTCCGCGCGGACTCCGAGCGCGGCGCGCTCGGTAACAAGGTCGCAGCGATGTGGGCGCCGTTGCCCATCGGCATCGAAGACCCCGTCGAATGCCTGCACTACATCTCGCGGGCGATGCAGGAGCTCAAGGAGTCCGGTCAGGCGGTGGGCGCGCAGGTGCTGACGAACCTCGCCGGGTTCGCGCCCCCGACGATTCTCAGCCAGGCCGCGCGGCTTCAGGCGCGCCAGCGCTTCTTCAATCTCGTCGTCACCAACGTGCCCGGCCCGCAGTTCCCGCTGTACGTGCTCGGCCGGCGCATGGAAGTGCTCTATCCCGTCGTTCCCCTCGCCCGCCGCCAGGCGCTCGGCATCGCCGTGATGAGCTACGACGGTCATCTCGGCTTCGGCCTGCTCGCCGACTTCGACGCGCTGCCCGACCTCGAGTCGATGGTCGGCGATCTCGAGTGGGCGATCAATTCGCTCTCGCGCGCCGCGGGCGTGCGCACGAAACGCAGGCCCGCGAGGCAAGCGAGCGCGGCCAAAGGATCGACCGCTGCCGCCACGAGCAACGGCGCTCGCCGCGCACCCGCGCGCGCGAGTTCCCGCGGCACGCGCGCTCGCGCCGACTGAGAGACCGCACCTCTCCGTCCGCGGTCCCCGTCGCTCGAGCGGCTCGAGGGCGCGGATACGATCACGCTGATGCGAATCGCCCTCTGCCAGATGAACGCGACCGTCGGCGACATCGCCGGCAACGGCGAGCGCATCACCGCCGGCGTGCACGCGGCCGCCGATGCCGGCGCGGAGCTCGTGCTGTTCCCCGAGCTCGCTCTTACCGGCTACCCGCCGCAGGACCTGCTCCTGCGCGAGCACTTCCTCGCGGACACGCGCGCGGCGCTGGAGCGGGTCGCGCGCGACGTGCGCGACGTCGTCGCGATCGTCGGCTTCCCCGAGCGCGCCGCCGACGTCCACAACGCCGCGGCCGTGCTCGCCGATGGCGCTATCGCCGCGATCTACCGGAAGGTGCACCTGCCCAACTACGGCGTGTTCGACGAGCGCCGCTACTTCCACTCCGGCGCCGGCGCCGCGGTCATCGAGCTGGGCTCGCACACCGTCGGGCTGACCGTCTGCGAGGACGTCTGGGAGCCGGGGCCGCCCGCGACCGACGAGGCGCTCGCGGGCGCGACGCTGATCGTCAACATCTCCGCGTCGCCGTATCACGCGGGAAAGGGTCTCGAGCGCGAGCGCATGTTCTCGCAGCGCGCTCGCGACAGCGTCGCGTACTTCGCCTTCTGCGGTCTCGTCGGCGGTCAGGACGAGCTGCTGTTCGACGGCCACTCCTTCGTCGTGGACCACACGGGCGAGACGATCGCGCGGGCGCGACAGTTCGAGGAGGACCTGCTGCTCTGCGACGTCGACCTCGACGCCGCGGCCGCGGTGCGCCTGCGCGACCCGCGCCACCGCTCGCTCGCAGAGGCGCCCGGATCCGCGGGCGGGGCGCGCGCGGAGGTGCTCGCGCGGCTTCCCACGCCCGCGCCCCGCGCGGCCGGATTCACCGCCGCGCCTTACCCGCCTCCGGCGCCGATCGAGCCGCTCGAGGCCGAGGTCTACGCCGCGCTGTGTCTGGGACTGCGCGACTACGTCGAGAAGAACGGGTTCGCGCGGGTCGTGCTCGGGATCTCCGGAGGTATCGACTCTGCGCTCGTCGCGTGCATCGCCGTGGACGCGCTCGGAGCCGATCGCGTGAGCGCGGCGGTCATGCCCTCGCAGTACTCCTCCGCCGAGACGCAGGCCGACGCGCACGCGCTCGCCGCCGCGCTCGGAGTTGAGGTACACGAGCTGCCGATAGCACCGACGATGCAGTCGTATCTCGAGACGCTGCGGGGCGAGTTCAACGGGCGCGCGAGCGACCTCACCGAGGAGAACCTGCAGGCGCGCATCCGCGGCAACCTGCTGATGGCGCTCTCGAACAAGTTCGGCTGGCTCGTGCTGACGACGGGCAACAAGTCGGAGATGTCCGTCGGCTACACGACGCTCTACGGCGACCTCGCCGGCGGCTTCGCGGTCATCAAGGACGTGCCCAAGACGCTCGTCTATCGCCTGTGCGAGTGGCGCAACTCGCCCGTCGCCTCGGTGCGCGGCCCCGCCGCTCCGATCCCTCGCTCGATCATCGAGCGCCCGCCTTCGGCCGAGCTTCGCCCGGATCAGCGCGACGAGGACTCGCTTCCCCCCTACGAGCTGCTCGACCGCATCCTGCGCGGCTACATCGAGCTCCACCTCGGGCGCGACCAGCTGATCGAACAGGGCCTCCCCGGCGACGCGGTCGAGAAGACGATCAGGCTCGTCGACCTCGCCGAGTACAAGCGCCGCCAGGCGCCCCCCGGGATCAAGGTCACCGAACGCGCCTTCGACCGCGACAGGCGCATGCCGATCACGAACCGCTTCGGCGGCTAGCGCGTGCGCTCGCCGACCCCGCGCGCGGAGATGCGCTCGCGCGCGCTCGCGCGCGCCGCGATGCTCGCCGCGCTCGCGCTGTGCGCGCTCGCGCTCGGCTCCTGCAGCGACACCCTCCAGGACAAGCCGGTCCCGCACAACGAGCTCGAGAGCCTGATGGCCGAGCCGTACACGGTGTACTGGCTCGGAGGCTCGTTCCACGGCTTTCAGATCACCGAAGCCTCACTGGATCCTGGCGGCGCGGCGACGATCCAGTACGGCGACTGCGTCGAAGGCGGCCAGAGCACGTGCGTGACGCCCGTGCGCGTCGTCACCTCGCCCAACAACAGCTTCGTTCCCGGCGGCCAGGCCGCGCGTCGCACGACGTTGCTGCGCGGCGTCCCCGCGGTGCTGGCCGAAGGCGGCAGGGCGATCCTGTTCGCTACCGGCCGCGTAGTCGTCGCGATATACGCCGCGCGCGCGAGCCTCGCGCGGGCCGCGAGCGAGGCCGTCGTGCCGATCAACGCCCCGGGCTCGCCGGGCGGCGCGCTCGCCGCGCGCCTGCCCGACACGGGCTTCTCGCGCAAACCGCTGCCCGCGCAGGTTCCCTCGCCTCCGACGCCGCTGCGAGGCGCGGGCGCGTAGGCGCGGGCGTCAGCGCCCTCAGCGCGCCGGACGCACCGCGATCGTCATGCGCGTGAGCGCGCACAGTCGCTGCGCGTCGTCGGTGAAGCTCACGTCCCACACCCACGTCGTGCGCCCGCGATGCATGCGCCGCGCGTGCGCGTGGATCGTGCCGTCCGTTACCGGGCGCAGGAAGCTGGTCGCGTTCCCGAGGCCCGTCGCCACATTGCCGTCGCCGGCGACCGCCGCAAACGTCGCGAACGACGCGATCGACTCGGCGATCGCAGCGTACACGCCGCCGTGCACGAGGCCCATCCCCTGCTTGAGGTCGTCCCGCACGGTGACCTGCGCGCGCACCTCCTGCTCGCCGTAGGCGAGCACCTCGAGGCCGTACAGACGGTCGAAGCCCTGCGCGAACGCTGCGCGCTCCTCGGCGCCTAGCTCGACCATTGCGGCGCCACGATAGCCTAAGTCCGTACCCCGCCGCGGGGCTGAGCGCGGCAGCGCCAGCAACCCGCAACGACCGCGCCAGCAAGCCGTATGAGCCGACTAGACGACCTTCCGCCCGACCAGAAGGCAGCGCTCTCGCTGCTGCTGCGCCGCCGGCAGAGCTACGCGGACCTCGCGGCGGTGCTCGACATCAGCGAGCGCGCCGTCCACGACCGCGCCCACGCCGGCCTCGCGACGCTCGCTCCCGCGCAGGCGCGCGCACTGAGCGCGGAGGAGCGCGAGCGGATCGGCGACTTCCTTCTCGGTCAGCAACACGGCGACGATGAGCGCGCGGGCACGCTGCTCGTGCTCGCCTCATCGCCCGACGCTCGCGCGTGGGCGCAGGCGCTCGTCTCGGAGCTCGCGCCGATCGGCGACGGCGCGCTCCCGACGATTCCGACGGACGACGACACGGCCGCCGCGCCCGCGCGAGCACCGTCTGCGCCGCTTACAAGCACGCCGCAGGCCGCGCCAGCCGAGGCCGCGGCGCCTGCGCGCACCGGCGGCCGCCCCCAGCTGCCGGTGTCGCGGACCGCGGGCGCGATCCTGCTCGCGGTGCTGCTCATCCCCTCGGGCGGGAGCTCGCCCAAGCCCGCGGCCGCGAGCAAAGCCCCGGCGTCGCGCGGCCAAGCGGCGTCGACGAGCGGGGCGACGCCGACTCAGGACAAGCGCATCGTGATGCGGCCCGTCGAAGCGGGGTCGAAGGCGATCGGCGTCGCGCTCGTGCTCAGCGAAG
>DATBCA010000152.1:0-11252 GCA_036270715.1 Solirubrobacteraceae bacterium | reverse complement strand
AGCGACACCCACGCCGGGTCGGTGATCGATCCCGGAGGTGCGTGCCCGTTCGCACCGTAGACCTGCACGGTCATCCCCGTAGTGGACGTGTAGACCTTCGCGTCGGCGATCCGCCCCGGCGAGCGCAGGTCAATCACGAGGCCCTCGGCCATCTTCGGCGCGACTGCGGGTACCACCTGCGCCGTCCAGCCGGTGGTGAGGTCGCCGTCGATTGCGAGGCTAGGGTCGCCGAAGTTGACCGCCAGATAGGAGTACGGGTTGTACGTCGACGCGGCGTTCGTGTCGAGTTCGATCGCGGGTGGAAGTTCGCTTGTCCCCGAGCCGCCCGTCGTCGCCGGGGTGGTCGTCGTTTTGCTGGTCGTCGTGCCGGTGCTCGCCGGTGTCGTCGCGGTCTTGGGTGTCTGCGCCGCTTTCGGCGTCACCTGTTTGAGCGGGATCTTCGGCGGTTTTATTGCGCCAAGCCCGGGCGTGGGAGTGGCGCCCGCGGTCGTGCCGGGGAGCGCGCGCGAGCCGGGCGTCCCCGCGACCCCCGGCGCGCCGGGGGTCGTGGCCGCGGGCGTCACGAGCGTACGCGCGAGCGCCGTCGCGGGCCGTTTCCCGTGCGAGCTTTTGCCCCACGCCGCGTACGCCGCCGCGGCCGCGCCGGCCACGAGCAGGACGATCACGCCGAGCACGATCCCGCCCGAGCGCCAGCTGTGCGCCGCTCCCGAGAGGCTGCCCGGTGCCCCGGCGCCGCACTGCAGGCACCAATCCTGCCCCGAGGCCATCGGCGAGCCGCAGTTCGCGCAGCTCGTCCCTGGCGCGGAGGGCGCCTCGGGCGCGGGGGCAGGGGTCGGCCCGGGGGGCGCCTGCGCCGTCGCGGGGGGATCGGCGACCTGTGTCGACACTGACAGGAGAGTCTAGCCTCGCCTCACTGTCACAGTCGAGGTCCCGGCGCCCGTTCAGCTCCGCGGCGCCGGCGCGCCGCCGGGGACGATCTCGCGGCCGGTCGGGCGCAGCTGCGCGTCGAGCTCGATCTGCCAGTAGTAGCGCGTGAACGTGACCCCCTCGCGGAACTCGCCGACGTGGGGTTCGATGCTCTCGCCGGAGGCGAGCGCGACGATCAGCTCGGGGTAGGTGCGGCCCGGGAGCGCGGCGTACGCGGGCGCGGGGAACGCGCCGCCGAAGCGCGTGTTCACATCGGTGATCCCGAGGCCGATCGCGGGGTCGCGGAACACCTGGATCGTCGCCGGGCCGCACACCACGAGCGCCTCCATCGTGCGCACCGCGAGGTCGATCAGCTCGTCGTCCCGAATGACCGTGCCCTTGATCGACTCGCCGCCGCGCGACTCGATCATCGTGCGCGGGATCGCGTTCAGGCAGCGCCCGCGCAGGTCGCCGAGGCAGTCGATCGAGAACTCGTCGCCGCCCATCGCGCGCTGGAGCATCGCCGGCTCGCCGACGTACGCGGCCAGGAACGCCGCCTGCTCGGCGTCGCGCGCGAGGTGGATCGAGCGCGCGCCCGACCCACGCCGGGGCTTGACCATTACGGGGTATTCGAGCGCCTCGATGTCGTGCTCGGGCAGCGCCGTCGGCGGCGAGGGCAGCTGCAGGCGCTCGAGCAGCAGGTGCGCGTCGTACTTGTCGTAGGTCGCGCGCGCGACCTCCGGCGAGGGGACGAACGCGGGCAGCCGGCCGTCGGCGCGTGCCTGCGCGAGCACCTCGATGTCGAGGTCCGTCAGCGGCAGCACGGCGCCGATGCCGTGCTCCTCGCACACCGCCGCGAGCGCGTCGACGTAGCCCGGATCCTCGATCAGCGGGACCGCCGCGCTCACGTGCGCCGCGTACTGCGCCGGCGCGAGCGGCGAGGGATCGGCGACGACCGTGTGCGCCAGGCGCGCGAACGAGGAGACGATGTCGTAGCGCTTGCCCGCGCATGTCAGCAGCACTCCGGGCGCCGGCGCCGCGCTCACAGCTCGCCCTCCCAGCCGCCGCTACCGCCCTTGTACAGGCCCGAGCCGCGCAGGACGAGCGCCGGGGTGCGCGCGAGGATCCTCAGGTCGAGCGCGAGCGAGCGGTGCTCGACGTAGTAGAGGTCGAGCTCGATGCGCTCGCTCCACGGAAGCGACGCGCGGCCGTTGACCTGCGCCCAGCCCGTGATCCCGGGCTTGACCGCGAGGCGCCCGCGCTGGCGCGGCGTGTACTGCGCGACCTGCTCGGGGATCGTCGGGCGCGGACCGATCAGCGACATGTCGCCGCGCAGCACGTTGAGTAGGTTGGGGAGCTCGTCCAGCGACGTGCGCCGCAGCCACGACCCCACGCGCGTGATCCGCTCGTCCCCCGCGTCGATGCGCAGGCCGGCACCGACGTGCTCGGCGCCATGGACCATCGTCCGTAGTTTGCACATCTCGAACGTCTCGCCGCCGAGCCCCACGCGGCGCTGGCGGTAGATCGCGCCGCCCCTCGACTCGAGCCTGATCGCGACGATCGCAAGCAGCAGCGGCGGCGCGCAGAGCGCCAGCGCGAGCGCCGAAGAGACGATGTCGACCCCGCGGCGCACCCGCCCGGAGCGTGCGGCGCGGGCAGGCGCGGACGTGGAGGCCCCGGCGTCCGGGGGCGCCGGCAGCGTCGTCACCTCGTCCCCTCGGCCGCGTCCCACCATGCGACCGTGCCATGGCGCAGCCAGTCCCACAGGCCCGCCGCGGGCGATGCGGTGGTCAGCACGTAGTAGCGCGCGATCAGCAGCGGGCGCGCGCGCACGGTCCCGGCGAGCAGCGCCGCCGCCAGCAGCGCGAGCTGGAGCGCGAGCGTGACCACGTAGAGCGCGCCGGCCCCCTCGGCGACTAATGCGACGTTCGCCGCCAGCGCGATCACGTGCAGGACCGGCGTGAAGTAGCGCAGGACGCGGTGGGAGAGCATCATCAACGCGTAGCCCAGCGGGTACCCGCGCGGCGACAGCATGCCCCCGCGCAGCACGATCGGCCACGTGTGGCTCATCATCCGCCGCTTTCGCGCGAACTCCCCCGCGAGCGACGGCACCATCCTCTCCCTCGCGCGCGCGCCCGGCACGTACGCCGCGCGGTATCCGCGCTTGACCATGTTGAACGGCAGCGACAGGTCGTGCCCCATGATCGGGTCGACGACGATGTACGCGTCGCGACGCGTCGCGTAGATCGCGCCGTTGCCCGCCGTGATCGAGAAGAGCTGCGACTCCAGCGCGCGCACCGCCAGCTCGTAGCGCCAGTAGACCCCCTCCTGGTTCGCCGCGCCCCGCCCGCCGTCGGCGCGCTCGAACGTGACCGCTCCGCACGCGTAGCCGACGCGCGGGTCGGCGAACGCGCCCGCGAGCTCCCGCGCGGCGTCCGCTTCCCACAGCGCGTTCGCGTCCGAGAACGCGACGATCTCGCCGCGCGCGCGCTCGACCGCGAGGTCCTGCGCCCGGATCTTGCCCGCACGCGGGAGCTCCAGAACGAGCTCCGCGCCCGCCGCGCGGGCGCGCGCGGCCGTCTCGTCCGTGCAGCCGTCGCACGCCACGATCAGCTCGAGGCGCTCACGCGGGTAGTCGAGCGCGAGCGCGTTGCGCACCTTCGCCTCGATCACCGCCTCCTCGTTGTGCGCCGCGACGATCAGCGACAGCGACGGCGGCGATGAACCCTCGACCGCGGCGGGACGCGTGCGTCGCGTGGCGGAGCGACGCACGCGCGCGAGCGCGCCGAGGGCGAGCGGGTAGCCGGCGTGCGTCCACACGATCAGCGCCGCGCTGAGCCAGAAGAGGATCTCCAGGGCCGTTCTCACGCGCTCGATTCTCTCTGAAGCAGCGACTCGTACAGCGCGAGCGTGCGCGCCGCGATCGCGTCCCACGAGTACTCGCTCCGCGCGAGCTCGCCCGCGCAACGTGCCATCTGCTCGCGCCGCGCTCGATCGCTGAGCAGCTCGTCGAGCGCCGAGTGGAGAGCGCGCGCGTCGCCCGCGGGGACCGTAAGCGCCGCGCCCGCCGCCGCGATCTCGGGGAATCCGCCCGCGTCGCTCAGCACGAGCGGCTTCGCGAACGCGAGCGCCGTGAACAGCACGCCGGACTGGTCGATCTCGCGATACGGCAGCACGACGACGTCCGCAGATTCGAAGCACGCGCGCAGCTCCGCCTCGGAGACGAAGCGCTCGAGAAAGCGCACGTTCGCGGGCGCCGCCGCATGCAGCGCCGTCGTGTCCATGCGCGCCATCCCCACGACCCACAGCTCCGCGCCCTCGATCCCGCGCCAGGCGTCGATCAGCACGTCCAGGCCCTTGTACGGGCGCAGCAGCCCGAAGAACAGCGCGACAGGAGCGTCCTTCGCCCACGGCGGGCTCGCGACCGGCCCCGCGCGCAGGTGCTCGAGGGCGCCGTGCGGGATCACGTGCAGACGCTCGCGCGGCACGCCGACCTGCTGCTCGAGGCGCCTGCGCCCGTGCTCGGAGTGCACGACGATCGCGTCGAAGCGCTCGTACAGGCGTCGCTGCGCGCGCAGCTGACCCGGGTGTGGCTCGCGCGGGAGGATGTCGTGGGCGGTGAGCACGAGCGGGCGCCCGCGCGGGAGCAGGTGCGCGTCGAGCTGTTGCACCGCGAGCCACTGGAAGTGGACGACGTCCGCCGCGCGTGCGCGCGAGCGGTAGGCGAGCATGTCGTGGACGTGCTCCGCGAGCTTGAGCACGCGGCGCGTGCGCGCGTCTCGCACGCCACGGGCCGCGCGGTAGAAGAGCTCGTGGCGCGCGTAGCCGTCGGTCGCTGGCGCCTCGCCGTGGGCGAAGCGGCTCGTGTACAGATCGACCGTCGCGCCCGCGCGCGCGAGCGCGGCGCACAGCGCGTGGTCGTACGGCGGCGTGTACGCGGAGGGGTCGACGATGTGGACTCGCACCGCGCAGCACAATAGGCGCAGCGCATGGCGCCGATCGAGCTGAGCTACTGCATCGTCAACACCTCGCAGCGCGAGCTGCTGCTGCGCGGGCTCGACGCGATCGCGAGCGAGCGCGAGCCGCTCCCGTTCGCGAGCGAGGTGCTCGTGCTCGACAACGGCTCGCGTGACGGCTCCGCCGATGCCGCGCGCGCGCATCCCGCCGTCGACGAGGTGATCGCGCTCGACCGGCGGCTCGGGAAGGCGCGCAACGACTCCGACCTGTTGCGGCGCGCGCGCGGCGCGTACGCGCTGCTGCTCAACGAGGACTCCGAGCTGCTGCCCGGAGCGACGCTCGCGCTGCACGATGCGCTGTCGGCGCGCGCGGACGCCGCGTGCGCGGGGGCCAGGCTGCTCGCGCCCGATGGCAGCGAACGCCCGTCGGCGTGGCGCTTTCCGACCGCGCTGACCGCGCTCGCGGGCGCGCTCTTCCTGCACCGCTGGCTGACCGTGCAGAGCGGCGGAGAGGGTGTGCGCACGGTCGACTGGTGCCAGTCCTCCGCGCTGCTCGTGCGGCGCGCGGCCGCCGAGCAGGTCGGCTACCTCGACGAGGACTTCTTCGTGTACTCCGACGAGGTCGACTTCGCGCGCCGCCTGCGCGACGCCGGCTGGCGCAGCATCCACGTGCCGCAGGCCGCGGCGATCCACCACGAGCAGCTCGCCACCGACGCGGTGCCGGAGCGGCGCTTCGTGGAATTGGCGCGCAACCGCGACCTGTATATGCGCAAGCACCACTCGCGCGCCGCCGCGCTCGCCGTCCGCGTCCTCACAGCGTGGTCGTACGCGCTGCGCGCGCTCGCCGCGCTCGCGATCCCGGGACATTCGCCGCGCCGCTACTGGCGCCACGTGATCGCCACGCTTGCGCCGGGCCGCGGGGAGGGGCTGCGGGAGGCGGCGGATGAGTACAACCGCGCCGGCGGCGCCGCGATGGCTACAGATCCCTGAGGGGGTCGTCCGCGTAGGCCTCGAGCTCGGTCGCCGGCGAGCGCCCCGCGGCGATGCGACGGCGCGCCTCCGCGAGCATCGCGCCGGCGCCCACGCGCTCCTGTGCGGAGAAGAAGCGCGTCAGGAGCAGCAGCGCCGGCACGAGCGCGAGCCACAGGACCCGCGTGACGAACCCCGCGGCGCCCGACGGCGAGAGTAGGAGCTCGCCGCTCACGGCCACCGCGGCGAGGATCGCCGCCGCGTGCACGAGGCGCCACCACTCGAACGCGACCGGGAGCAGCGAGCGCGTGAGGGCACGCATCGCCGCGATCATCGCGATGTACGCTCCGCACAGCGCGAGCGCCGCACCCGTGATCCCGAGGCCCGCGCCCGAGCGTGGAACGAGCACGAGCAGGAGCACGATGTTGACCGCGAGGCCGAGCGCAGCCGCGGGAACGTTGCGCGTCGTCGCGCGCGCGCGGCCGGTGATCGCGACCATCACCTGGTAGACGCCGTACAGCGACCATCCGAGGGCGAGCCACGGAAGCGCCGTGTGCGCGCCGAAGTACGCGTGCGCCGCGAGCAGCCGCACGATCCAGCGCCCGAGCAGCGCGACCGCCGTCACGACGGCGCCCGTCGCGAGCACGAAGTAGGTCGTCACCAACGCGTACAGGCGCGCGGCGTCGGCGTCGCTGGAGATCGAGTACGCGAGCGGCGGCCACGCGTACTGGAACCCGCGCACGATCACGAACACCACCGTCGCCAGCGAGATCGCGATCGAGTAGTCCCCCGCGGCCGCGTGCGAGTAGCTGCGGTAGACGTAGAAGCGATCGGCGACCTGGAGCGCGTACACGCTCGCGTCCGCCGGCACCGTCGGCAGCCCGAAGCGCAGCATCGCGCGCAGGTCGCTCGCGTTCACACGCAGGCTGAAGCGACGGCGCAGGAGCACCCACAGTCCCAGCACGACGAACGCCGACGCGGCGAAGTTGCCGAGCAGCAGCCCGCGCGCGCCCTCGTGCGCGACGACCACGAGCGCGACCGTGAATGCGGCCGACATGAGGACGTTCGCGCCCGACGCGAACACGTACGCGCGCGTGCGCTCGTCGACGCGCAGCTGCGCGTAGGCCATCTCGAGGTTCGTGAACGCCCACAGCCCGACGACTGCGCAGTCGATCAGCAGCGGGTCGTGAAAGCCGAGCAGCAGCTTTGACAGCGGGCCGGAGAGGAGCAGCGCCGCGCTCGCCGCGAGCGTCGTCGTCCACGCGACCGTCGCCGTCGCCGTGCGCGCGATCCGCGCGCGGCGCGTCTGGTCGGCGTCGTCGAAGTAGAAGCGGATAAACGCCTCGCCGACGCCGACGCGCAGGAAGATGCTCGCGAGGATCACCGCGGTCAACAGCGAGTTGGCCGCGCCGTAGCCCGCGCGCGGGACGTGGCGCGTGTACAGCGGGATCGTCACGAGCGCGATCGCCTTCGCGAGGACGTCGCCGAACTGGTACGCCGCGCCGGTCGTGACCAGCCGCCTCAGGTAGCCGCGCACGGCGAGAACCTACTGTGCGACCGCGAGGGCTCCCGCGGGCGGCTCGGGCGACCGATCGGCTGCGCCGCCTACGCGAGCGAGCGCCACGCCGATCCCGAGCAGCGTCCACGTGAACGGGTCCTCGAGGAAGTCCGCATACGTCCACGTGTGCAACATCAGCGCTGCGAACGCCGCCGCGACGATCGCGCGCGGCGGCGAGCGCCCTGCACCCGTGAGCAGCGCCGCGAAGGCGCTCACGAGGAGCGCGGCGTAGAGCGCCAGGCCGACGATCCCCTGCTCGGCCGCGATCGTGATGGGGATCGTGTGCGAGGCCGACGTCGCGTTCTCGACGCTCGCCCTGTGGCGGCGCTGATACTCCCTCTGGAAGGACCCCGAGCCGTACCCGTACAGCGGGCGGTCGGCGAACAGTTCCAGGCCGCCTTCGATCAGCTTCGTGCGCCCGCTGGTGGCGTTGCTCGTCGAGCCGCCGACCCCCTTCAGCCCGAAGTGAAGGCTCGCGGGAGCGAGCAGCGCGACGGCGAGCGCGGCCGTGACGATCGCCGCGGCCGCGGCCACCGCGCGGCGCGCGTCCCACGTAAACGCCGCGAGCACCGCGAGCCCGAGCAAGAGCGCCGCGATGCTCGACTGCGAGAAGCTCGTGATCAGGCCGGCGAGGAGCCACGCGAGTAGCGCGGCGCACGCGTATACCTCGCCGCGGCGCGAGGCGCGCAACGCGACGCCCATCACTGCGACCATCACCAGCGCCAGGAAGCGCCCGTAGATGTTGGGATCGAAGAAGACCGAGTTGACGCGGAAATAGTTGTCGTACTGGTTCGACGCGACGACCTTCGGGTTCAGGAACAGCGACTTGCGCGCGTACTCCACGAAGCCGATCCCCGCGAACAGGACCGCGAGCGCGGCCGCGACACCGAGGCAGCGCAGCAGCAGCCGCGGCGTCCACTCGATCTCGCGCAGCAGCAGGTACAGCAGCGCGAAGGGGACGTAAAAGAATCCGACGTTCTCCGCGGCCTTCGTCAGATCCGACGAGTACGACGCCTGGAGCGCGTACAGGACCACCGATCCGAACAGCAGCCACTCGACGCCGCGAAGCGGCGCGACCCGGCGCCGCCGCAAGCGCGGCAGGAGCTGCGCGAGCGTTCCCGCGGCCACCACCGCGTACAGCGGGATCAAAAGGTTCACGGTGCGGTGCTCGGTCGAGATCGGCAGGCGGAACGGCAGCGCGAGCACCACGAGCGGCCCGAGCAGCTCCGGGCGCCGGCGCAGCAGCACCGCGAGCGCCGCGACCACTGCGAGCGCCGCGACGGCGAGAGCTGCGAGCGCCCCCGCGCTCGGGAGCGCGGCGAGGGTGAGCGCCCCGGATGCCCGCGAAAGGCTCACGGGGCGACGAGCTTGAAGCTCCGCGGGGAGACCACCGAGCGGTTCGATTCGGGCAGATACACGCGGACGTGGTATTCGCCGGCGGGAGCCGGCGGGCCGGTGTTGTGGGGGATGAAGAACCTGTGGCCGTCAGGGAGCGTTTCGATCCCGTGCGAGCGCGCGACGCCCGTGCGTCCGTTCCAGCGCAGCGAGAACTGTTTGTAGCGCTCGAGCCGATGGTCGCGCACGAGCGTCGCGATCTGGGCGCCGTCGCCGTTTTCGATCGTCACCGTCGCCTTTTCCGTGTGCGCGAGGCGAAACGAGATGCGCTCTTCGTTCAGCGGTCCGGACGAGCGCGGTTCGAAGTGCCCCGTCATCTCGAAGCGCTGCACCACCGTCGGGGTGTGCTTCAGCCGCTGCGTGACGAAGAACGCGGCGAAGCACGCGGCGACGAGCAGCCCAAACGTCGCGCGCGACGCCCGCTGCGCGCCGGTCAATCTCCCCCGGCCGATCTGCCCCCGCCCGAGGCGAAGCGCTCGAGCGTGTCAGAGCGCAGGCCGAGGCGGAGCGTCTCCAGCGACAGCACGTCACCAGGAGCGATGTTGCCGAGGTTGCACTCCGTGCCGAAGCGCTTGAGCAGCCACACCTGCTGGCGCTGTAGCGGTGCGTCGAAGATCAGCCTGTCTGTATCGATCGCGTGGGCGATCTCGTCGATCAGGCCCGTCCGCACTTCCCCGTTCGCGCGGTAGATGCCCGCCGTCCCCGACTCGCGCGCCTCCGCGATCACCCTCCACGCGCCCGCCGCGAGATCGCGCTCGATCTGTTCGACCCAGATGTACGGCGCCATGATGAACTCGACGTCCTTGCTCCCCACCTCGGAGAGCACCGTGAAGCGCCCCGACAGCCGTTCGATCAGCTCGCGCTTGACCGCCGCGTCGATCGTGATCGTGCCGTCGGAGATCTCCACGTGGCGCAGCCCGAGCTCGTCCAACCACGCGATCAGCCCATCGACGCGCCCCTGGCGGATCGCGAGCTCGGTGAGCGTGCCCCCGAGCACAACCGGGACGCCGTGCGCGGCGTAACGTGCGAGCTTCGGACGCAGGTTCGCGGTGACGAGCGCTGTTCCCCACCCGAGCTTGACGATGTCCACGCTCGCGCCCGCGACCTCGAGCAGGCTGTCGACCTCCGCCACCGACAGGCCGCGGTCGATCACGTGCGTCAGGCCCCGGTCGCGCGGCTTGACCGTGCGCGCGGGGATGTCTAGGAAACCAGCTATGGGCCCGACGAAGCTCTGTCGAGGCCCACGATCACGACGACGTTCGCCGAGCCCGCAAGCGCCGACGCCGAGCTTTCGATCGGCTGCACCGTGGAGATCGCCAACGCGCGCGCGACGGACTCGGCGTCTGCCCTGTGCCCGCTCGCGTAGTCGACGACCGTCACCTGGTTGGTGCCTTCGGGACGGCCGCCGAGAGCGGTTGCTTTGGAGTAGCCCAACTGCGTGAGCTTGCTCGCGAAGTGGTGCGCGAGCATCGCGGTTTCGGTGCCGTTGAGCACCACGACGTTTATCGCGGATGGGCTCGCCGCTCCCGGGATGGCGGCCGGCGAGTGGGGGGACGGCTTCTTCGCAGAGGCACGCTTCGCGTGCGAGGTCGCACTCGCCGTCGCGCTCGATCCACTCGTCGCCGTCGAGCTCGAACCGCCGCCGCTGAACACGCCCGTCGCGATCATGACCACCAGCACAGCGACGACCGCCGCGCCGGCGATCATCGCGATCGTCCGCGGCGCCAGGCCGTTCGCGCGCGAGGGCTCGCCGCGACGCGAAGCTGAGCCGGGGTGCCCGCGAGTGCCGCGCGGGCCTCCGCCCTGCTTGAGCGCGACATCGCGCGCGCGCCCGGCGCTCACGGCCGCGCGTTCCGCGCGCGATTCCTCGCCACCGCGACGAGCCGACACGCCCTCGTCGAGCGCGTCCGCGCTCGCGCTGCGCGACGCCATCATCGCTCGAGCCGGCGCCGCCACCGCAGACCTGCGCGCCGGTGGACGGTTCGGCGCAGGGGGAGTCCGCGGCCGCTCCGGGGGCGCCGGCGCGCGCGGCGGGGCAACGCCTGGCGCCGGGACTGCCGCTGCCGCCGCGGCGGGTCTGGCGGCCGCCGCAGCCGCCGCAGCCGTCGCCGGGGCCGGCGACGTGTCGGCCTGTTCGTGCTCCTCCGCCGCGACCAGCGCCGCACCCGCCGCCGGCGCGGAAACGCCCGCCGCCGCTCCCACGGGCGCGGGAGCGAGCGGCCGGCCGGAGAGCGATGCCGCGGGTGCCTGCTCGAGCTCCCGCTGCGTCGCCTCGGGCTGTTGAGCAGGCGGGTGCTCGGTCCGCGGACCCCCGGCCGGCCTTCGATCGGTCGCCGAGATCGCAAGCGGGCTCGCGCCCGCGAGCTCCGCGGGCGACGGAGGATCCGCCGATGCGCCGACGACGCCGTTTGCTGCGGCGCCCGCCGGCAGCGGCGCCGGGATCGGAGGGGTGGCCGGGCTCGCGGGGG
>DATBCA010000151.1:0-3899 GCA_036270715.1 Solirubrobacteraceae bacterium | reverse complement strand
GGCCTAGCGCTCGAATACGGCCACGTAGGGCAGGTTGCGGTGGCGCTGCTCGTAGTCCAGGCCGTAGCCGACGACGAAGCGGTCGGGGATCTGGAAGCCGACGTAGCGCGTCGGCAGCTCGACCTTTCGCCGCTCGGGCTTGCACAGCAGCGCGCAGACCTCGAGCGAGCGCGGGTTACGCGAGCCGAGGTTGCGCATCAGGTACTGGAGCGTGAGGCCGGAGTCGATGATGTCCTCGACGATCAGCACGTCGCGCCCTTCGATCGCGACGTCGAGGTCCTTGAGGATGCGCACGACGCCCGACGAGTCGGTCGCAGAGCCGTAGGAGGCGACGGCCATGAAGTCGACCTCGACGGGGACCTCGATGTATCTCATGAGGTCCGACAGGAAGAACACGGCGCCCTTGAGCACGCCGATGAGCAGCGGCGAGCGCCCGGCGTAGTCGGACGTGATCTCTTCGCCGAGCTCGGCGACGCGGCGCTTGAGATCCTCGGCGCTCACGAGGATCTCGCCGAGGGCGGGCTCAGGCTGCTCGCGCAATCCGGTTGCCACCGCGGCGCAGTCTAGAGGTCCGCGCCCACGCGCCCTACGCGGAGCGCGGCGGCAGGCGCACGATCTCGAGCATCCCGCCTTGTACCACCGCGCTGACGAGCCCGCCGAGGTGCAGTTCGGCGCGGCCGGGGCGCTCGCCCAGCTCGAGGATCTCGGCCACGCGTGCGCCGGCCTGCGGGACATAGGTGCCGGCGGCGTCCTCCGCGAGCCGCACGACCACCAGGCGCGCGAGCGCTCCTGGCAGCTCGCGCAGGCGCGCCAGCGCGATCACGGCGCAGCCCTGGAGCTGCGCGTCGACGAACGCGTCGAGCACCTCCGCCTCCTCGCGCAGCAGCGCGGCGGTGCGCAGCACGTTCGCCTCGGCCGCGGCGTGCACCAGGCGCAGCGCGGGCACCACGCCGCTGCGCACGCGCGCGCGCGCGTAGCTGGGGTCTTCGTTGCTCGCGTCTTCGCGCCACGCGAGACCGCGCGCGTCGCAATATTCGGCCGTCTGCGCGCGCGTGACGCCGAGCAGCGGGCGCACGATGCCGCGCTCGTTCGCGGGCATCCCCAGCAGCGCGCGCCGCCCGGGCGAGGCCGCGAGGCGGTAGAGGATCGTCTCGGCCTGGTCGGAGGCGGTGTGCCCGGTGGCGATCAGCGCACGATCCTCGCCGGCGAGCGCGTGCGCGGCCGCGTAGCGGACCTCGCGCGCCCACGCCTGCAGGTTGCCCTCCCCCGCGACCCCGTCGCGGCTCGCGATTCGCACGTGGATCGCGACGCCGAGCAGATCGCAGAGCTCACGGCAGTGGCGCTCGTCGGCGTCGGCGGCCGCGCGCAGCCCGTAGTTGACGTGCAGCGCGCGTACCGCGCGGTTGCCTCGCAGCGCGACGGCGACGTCGAGCAGGCACACGGAGTCGCGTCCGCCCGAGAGCATGACGACGAGCGGGCGCTCGCCCGCGAGCAGGCCGCTCGCGCGTACGGCGCCGGTGACCGTCGCGACGGCGCCACGGGCGCTCACGCGCTACGCCCCCGACGCGGATGCCGTGAACAGCTCCGTCGGCGCGTCGAAGCCCTTCAGGCCGATCTCGCCGATGCGCTCGAAGCGGATGCCGTCGAGCGCGGTGGCGTCGTCGACGACGGGGCGCGTGACGAGCACCTCGCCGCCGGCTGCCCGCGCGACGACGCGCGCGGCCTGGTTGACGTCGCGCCCGTAGTAGTCGCCGTCGCGATAGATCGCATCGCCGTAGTGGATCCCGATGCGCGGCGGCGGCTCCTCGCGCTCGGTCCGCGCCTGCAGCTGGACGGCCCAGCTCGCGAGCGCGCTCGGGTCCGAGCCCACTACCATGACCTCGTCGCCGAGCGTCTTTATGACCCGCGCGTCGCTGGGCAGGGTCCGCTGCACGACCTCGACGAATCGCTCGACGGCGCCGAGTGCCTCCTCGTCTCCGCGTTCGACGGTCAGCCGCGCGTACCCGGCGAGATCGGCGAACAGGATCGCGACGCGCAGGCGCCCCTGCTCGGGCGAGCTCTCGGCGAAGTCACTCTCCATGTGACCGATGATGTCCTGTTCGACGAACTGAGCGAGAAGGCGCGTGTGCATGTAGCTGAGGATGGGGACCACGAACGGCATCAGCTGGCGCGCGAGGTCCTCCATCTCCTCGGCGATCTCTACGTTGGCGACGCCCGCGCGCATCATCGGCTCGTGCACGTAGAGGTGGACGAGCCGCACCTCCGCGTCGGCGATCTGAGCGAGCGCGCTGCCGTACACGCGCGCGAGCTGCAGGAACGCGACCGGCGGGAGCCCCGCGTCGAAGATCGCGGCGACGTAGCGCATGACCTGCAGGTCCTCCTCGTTGAGGAGTTCGGGCGCCTGCGGGTGCAGCCCCATCGCCGCGAGGAGGCGTTCGACGACCCCTTCGGAGAGGCCGGTCGCGCGCGCGACCTCGCGCAACGTGTACAGGCCCTCGGAGGCGACGAGGAGGTTCTCGATCGGCCCTACGGCGAGCTGCCCGCGGTCGCTCGCGCGCTTGATCTCATCGAGCTTGTGGCCCCGCTCGCGCAGGCGCTCGATCACGCGTACGTACGCGGCGGTGGCGGGCGTCCACGTACCGTCGAACCCGGGGACGAGGCCGCGCTGGACCCAGCGCCTGACCGTCGTCGCGGAGACGCCGGCGCCCGCGGCTACCTGCTCGAGCGTGAGCTCGCGCGGGCCGGGCGGGTTTGACATGTGCGCAAGTCTATGGACCCGTCCCGCGCGCGCCGGGCCGCGAACGCGGCTCGGCGTATGGCCGCGCCGCACGAGGCCCTAGAGTCGCCGCTCAGTGTCACCAGTGTCCTCCGGCGAGCTCGAAGCGCAGACGACGCTCCACCTGCACCCGACGGCGCCGCTCGCGCCGCGCGTGCTGTTGCCGGGCGACCCCGGGCGCGCACTGATGCTCGCTCAGGCGCTGCTGGCGGAGCCGAAGATGTTCAACCACAACCGCGGCCTGTGGGGCTACACGGGCACCGCGGCCGACGGCGAGAGCCTCACGATCCAGTCGACGGGTATGGGCGGGCCGTCGGCGGCGATCGTGCTCCACGAGCTCGTCGCGCTGGGCGCCCGCCGCGCGATCCGCGTGGGGACGTGCGGCGCGCTCCTGGCCACGCTCGAGCTCGGCGACCTGGTGGTGGCGAGCGAGGCGATCTGCGCGGACGGCACCTCGCGCGCTCTCGGCGCGGGCGAACGCGCGGGCGCCGATCCCGGGCTGGACGCGGCGCTGCGGGCGTCTGCCCCGGCTGCCGTGTCGGGAGCGGTCGTGAGCGTCGATCTCTTCTACGAGGACTCTAAGCGCACGCGCGAGCACGACGCGATCGCCGTGGAGATGGAGGCGGCGGCGCTGTTCGCGCTCGCAGCGACGCTGCGCGTGGCGGTCGGATGCATGTTGTGCGTGAGCGACACGTTCGCCGAGGACGGGGAGCGCAGGCGTATCGACGTGGACACGTTGCGGGAGTCCGTGGAGCGCATGGGCGCCCACGCGCTCGCCGCGCTCCCGACCTGAGTGGCGAGCGCCTGACGGGCAAGCGCGCCTCGCGCGCGGCTACTGAGCGGGCGACTCGGCGGCGGGCGCGCCCGCGGGCGGCGCGTCGGTGGACGGCGTGCCGGTCGGGAGCTTCTCCACCGGAGCGCGTTTGCGGCGGGTGAACTTGGGCGCCGTGCGGCGCGGTGCGCGCTCGGGCGCCGGCGCGGGCGCGCTTTTGCCCTCGGCGCGTACGAGCTCGTCGAGCGTCTGAGAGACGCCGTCGAGCTTCTCCTCGATCGCCGACAGGCGCGCCTCGACGGCGTCGAGCTTGACCGCGCGGCCGATGCTGTCGATGCCGTCCTCGATGCC
>DATBCA010000150.1:0-1567 GCA_036270715.1 Solirubrobacteraceae bacterium | reverse complement strand
CGAGCCCGAGGCCGAGCCCGAGCCCGAGCCCGAGCCCGCTGCCGCGGAGGAGCCCGCTGCGGAGGCGCAGCTCGAGGAGGAGCCCGCGGCCGAGTAGCCAAGCGCCGATACCGAGGCGGCCGCTGAGCCCGAGCCGACCGCCGAGCCGGAGCCCGTCGCCGAGCCCGAGCCCGCCGCCGAGGAGGAGCCCGCGGCCGAGGAGCCAAGCGCCGAGGACGAGGCGCCGGCCGAGGCGAGCGCGGAGGAGAACAAACCGGAGGAAGGGAGTACGGCCTGATGGCGAAGACGTCGCTACGCGTGAAGCAGGCGCGTCCACAAAAGTACAGAACCCGCGCCTATACTCGGTGCACGCGCTGCGGGCGTCCGCGCGCGGTGTATCGCAAGTTCGGGCTGTGCCGCATCTGCCTGCGCGAGCTCGCCCACAACGGTCAGATACCGGGGATGACGAAGTCGTCCTGGTAGCTACACGATGATGCGCACGAGTTTCCCTGACAACAACACGCGCTCGGCAAGCGCGGAGGTGATCGCGCGGTGGCGATGACGGACCCGATCGCGGACTTCCTCACGCGCATCCGCAACGCGATCCGCGCAGCGCACGAGACGGTCGAGATACCGGCTTCGAAACTCAAGAGCGAAGTCGCGCGCATCCTCGCGGAGCAGGGCTACATCGACTCGTACGCGGTCGTCCCCTCGAGCGAGGGCGGCGCGGGCGAGCTGATCGAGATTCGCCTGAAGTACACGGAGGACCGGCGCTCGGCGATCTCGGGCCTGCGGCGCGTCTCGCGCCCGGGAAGGCGCACGTACGTGGACGCGAAGCACGTCCCGCGGGTGCTCGGGGGCATGGGCACGGCGATCCTGTCGACCTCACACGGTGTGATGACCGGCCACGACGCGCGCACGGCGGGCGTGGGCGGCGAGGTTCTCGCGCAGGTGTGGTGAGCGGGCGATGTCGAGAATCGGAAGAGCGCCAATCCCGCTGCCGGCGGGGGTGAAGGTCGAGATCGAACCCGAGCTCGTGCGCGTGAACGGGCCGAAGGGCGAGCTCTCCGAGCGAGTGCCGCGCGACATCGAAGTCACGCAGGACGGCGAGCAGCTGATCGTCAAACGACCGACCGACCGCGGCGAGCACCGGGCGCTCCACGGCCTCACGCGATCGCTCGTCGCGAACATGGTCCAAGGCGTTACGGAGGGCTACGAGAAGCGCCTGGAGATCCAGGGCGTGGGCTACCGCGCGCAGCTCAAGGGCAAGAACCTCGAGCTCGCGGTCGGCTACTCGCACCCCGTACCGATCGACGCTCCCTACGGAATCGAGTTCGAGGTTCCGCAGCCGACGCGGATCGTCGTGAGGGGGATCTCGAAGCAGCTCGTCGGCGAGACCGCGGCGATCATCCGCAAGCAGCGCCCGCCCGAGCCCTACAAGGGGAAGGGCATCCGCTACGAGGGCGAGTACGTCCAGCGCAAGGTGGGCAAGCGCGCATGACGAAACTGACCAAGGACGACCGCCGGCTGAAACGCCGCAGGCGCGTGCGCGCGAAGGTCTCGGGGACGGCGGAGCGGCCGCGGATCT
>DATBCA010000149.1:0-2372 GCA_036270715.1 Solirubrobacteraceae bacterium | reverse complement strand
GATGTAGCCGATCAGGTTCGTGACGAGGATGAAGACGAAGATCGTCGCGATCAGCGGGAAGTACTTGCGCTCGAGGTTGTCGTCGAGGTTTTCGCGCGACATTTTCCGCGTGAAGTCGTAGAACGCCTCGATCGCGACCTGTAGACGGCCCGGGCGTTGCTTCAGGCGCCGCGCGATGTACAGCATCACGCCGAGCGTCAGGACGACCGTGATCAGCAGGTACAGCACGCCCTTGTTGAACGCGACCGGGCCCGCCTTGAACCACGTGTCGAGCTTGAACTCGTCGACCGGGGAGAAGACGCCGCTCGCGACGTCGGCGGCCTTGTGCCCTTTGAACCCGTAGACGAGTATGAAGAACACGACCCCGCCGAGCTGCGCCGCGAGGACCGAGTAGAGGATCTTTTTGCCCGTGCTCATGCCGTGCTTTTCAGCCGGGGGCGCCCCGCCCGCTCCGGGTGCGATCGGCGGCGCGGCGGAGGCGGCGCTCATCACTGCGGCCCTCCCGCGCGCCCGCGTGCGACCCGCACGGCGAGCGCGAGCGAGTAAGCGGCAGCGATCAGAAGCGCCGCCGTGAGCCCGTCGCGGCGGTGGCCCACGGCGCCGGCGATGACGATCGCGCCGGCGAGCAGCCAGATGCGCGCGAACCCGTCGATGAAGTTCAACCCCAGCCGCGAGCCGGGCTCGGCGGCTTTGACGATCAACCGGCGGTCGATCACCGCCGCCGCGCGCTGAAGGAGCCACGCCCCGGCGCCGACCAGCACGCCAAACGCAGGCGCGCCGAGCAGCAGCGCGACCGCGACGCCGGCCGGCAGCGCGACGAGGTCGAGGTTGCGCGCGAGCGCGAGCGCGCGCGAGCGCGGCGGACCGCCGGCGCCGATGGCAACGAGGGGCTGATGGCCCGCGCCGGGCCTGGTCGTAGTCGTGTCCATGGGGGATGCGCGCTGGGCACCCTATAGATGCGAAGGCCCCACGCGCATTCCGCGGCGGGGACCCCTCCACACCCGGATTTTCCGGGTGTGCCAGCAGCAGCTCGAGTCTACCTGATTTGCGGACTTAGTAACAACTTTGTGACAGCCGCCACGGGCCCGTCGGAGGCCGCGATCAGCGCTACCGGCCGCGTTCGCGGGCGAGCTCGCGGGCCGCGCCCGCGTGCGCGCCAACGGGCCGTCGCTCCTTCAAGCGCGCGCGCATTCTCGGCGCGATCCAGCGTGGTGCGCCGGCGAGCATCACCGCGAGCGCGAGCGCGGCGAGGCCGGCGACGAGGTCGAGCACGAAGTGGTTTCCGGTCGCGATCACCGCCGCGACGACCGTGCAGGGATAGAACAGCGCGAGGCCTCGCACCCAGCGCCGCCGAGACGCGCGCCACAGCGCGAGCGCGCACCACGCGGCCCACGCCATGTGCAGCGACGGCATCGCCGCGAGCTCGTTCGCGTGCGACGCCAGCGCTCCGCCGTGGAAGTTGCCGAACGCGTGGCTCGAGGAGACGACGTCGCTGAAGCCGAGGGAGGTCAGCATCCGCGGCGGCGCGACGGGCCAGCGCCAGAAGACGAGGAACGCGAGCACGTTCACGAGCACGAGCGCGTTGCGCAACGGGCGGTAGATGTCCGCGCGCGCCCACCACACCCACGCGAGCAGCCCGAGCGTGACGATGAAGTGGGCGTTGTCGTAGTAGTCGGACGCGATCACCGCGAGCGTGTGGTGCGAGGCGAGCCAGCGGTTGAGCGTCAGCTCGGGGTCGAGCCCGAGCACGTGCTCGAGGTGCAGCACGCCGCGCGCGTTTGCGAGCGCCGCGTGCACGCGCAGCGGCGCGAGGTTCGTCGTGGCGTCGTACAGCCAGCACAGCCACGCGATCGTCAGCGCCTCGACCCACCAGCGCGCGCGCGGAGTGACGGCGATGCGCAGGGATCGGGTGGCGGGTGCTCGCGCGGGCACCTCGATCGACGCCGCACCGGACAAGAGATCAATCTTATCCGCCGCCCAGACGCGGGCCAGACGCGCGTCTACGGTGCGACCGGCTCGAGCCCGCGCGCGTGGAGCGTCTCGAGCACGCGCGGCAGCGCATCCGCGGTCTTGCGCCACGAGCCGGGCGCGGAGTAGTCGTCGGCGTCGTGCAGCAGCAGCACCGCGCCCTCGCCCGCACCCGCGGTGACGCGCGCGGCGATCGACTCGGGCGTCGCGTGCGCCTGCCAGTCGCGACCCCAGTGACTCCACAACAGCGTGCGCCACCCGCGTGAGCGGGCGATGAGCAGCGCGGCGGCGTTGAGGACGCCGTAGGGCGGTCGGTACAGCATCGGCTCGCGGCCGCTCGCCTCGGCGATGAGCGCGTGCGCGCGCGCCAGATCGTCGCGGACCTGCGCCGGCGTGAGGCGGAG
>DATBCA010000148.1:0-3048 GCA_036270715.1 Solirubrobacteraceae bacterium | reverse complement strand
CGAGTGGCTCGAGCACGTCGAGCTGTCGGACACCGACCGCCACGTCGCGCGGCTGATCCTGCGCGAGATCTCCGAGCGCCTGCGGTTCCTCGAGAACGTCGGCATCGGGTACCTCTCGATGGACCGCTCGGCGGCGACGCTGTCCGGCGGCGAGGCGCAGCGGATCCGGCTCGCGACCCAGATCGGCTCTTCGCTCGTGGGCGTCCTGTACATCCTCGACGAGCCCTCGATCGGGCTGCACCAGCGCGACAACGCGAAGCTGATCGGCACGCTCATGAACCTGCGCGACCTCGGCAACACCGTGATCGTCGTCGAGCACGACGAGCAGACCATGCGCGCCGCCGAACATCTCGTGGACCTCGGCCCGGGCGCGGGCGAGCACGGCGGGCGGATCGTCGCGCAGGGCACCGCCGCGGAGGTCGAAGCGGTGCCCGAGTCGCTCACCGGCCAGTTCCTCTCCGGCGCCCGCGAGATCCCCACACCCGATCGCAGGCGCGTGCCAGCCGGATACGTCGAGATCGTCGGGGCGAGCCAGCACAACCTCCGCGACATCGACGTGCGCGTCCCGCTCGGCGTGCTCACCTGCGTCACCGGCGTGTCGGGCTCCGGCAAGTCGACGCTCGTCAACGAGGTCCTGTACAAGGCCGTCGCCAACCGGCTGCACCGCGCGCGCCAGCGCGCGGGCGCGCACCGCGCGATCCGCGGCCTCGACCAGCTCGACAAGATCATCGCCGTGGACCAGTCGCCGATCGGGCGCACGCCGCGCTCCAACCCCGCCACCTACACCGGGCTGTTCGACGTCATCCGCGACCTCTTCTCCAAGACGCAGGAGGCGCGCGCCCGCGGCTACAAGCCCGGCCGCTTCAGCTTCAACGTCAAGGGCGGTCGCTGCGAGGTGTGCCGCGGCGACGGCCAGATCAAGATCGAGATGCACTTCCTGCCCGACGTGTACGTGCCCTGCGAGCAGTGCCACGGGCGCCGCTACAACCGCGAGACGCTCGAGGTCCGCTTCAAGGGCAAGAGCATCGCCGACGTGCTCGCGATGTCCGTCGAGGAAGCGCTGTCGTTCTTCGAGCACATTCCCAAGATCCGACGAAGGCTCGAGACACTGGACGCCGTCGGCCTCGGCTATATCCGCCTCGGCCAGCCCGCGACCACGCTCTCGGGCGGGGAGGCTCAGCGCGTGAAGCTCGCCACCGAGCTCTCGAAGATCGCCACGGGCCGCACGCTGTATATCCTCGACGAGCCGACCACCGGCCTTCACTTCGCCGACGTCGAGCGGCTGCTCGAAGTGCTGCAGCGCCTCGTAGACGCCGGCAACAGCGTCGTCGTCATCGAGCACAACCTTGACGTCATCAAGTCCGCCGACCGCATCATCGACATGGGCCCCGAGGGCGGCGAGGAGGGCGGTCTCGCGGTCGCCACCGGAACGCCCGAGGAGGTCGCCGCCGAGCACGGCTCGCACACCGGCCGGTTCCTCGCCGAGCTCCTGCCCGCTCCCTCCGCCACGCGCGCGCCGCGTCGCGCGCGCGCGCGCGCCGAAGACGTCAAGGTCGCCGCGTAGGCGCGTGCCCGCCGGCGAGCGCAAGGTCGCGGCCGGCGGATCGAGCCTCGGCGCCCGCGCGCGCCTGTGGCTCGTCAAGTGGCGCTGGTACGAGCGCAACTCGCTGCCGTGGCGGCGCGCGCGCATCCACTGGGAGTTCATGCGCCGCGAAGCGTTCGTGCGTTGGCCCGTGCACGGCAACGTGCTCGAGGCGCTCACCGAGGGGCGCCTCGAGGTCGGGGCCGCCGCGCTGTTCGAGCCGGACGTGTGGATCACCGCGCCTGGAGACGCGCACGTGCGCATCGGCGAGGGCACCTTCCTCAACAAAGGTGTGATGGTCGCCGCGCAGCAGCTCGTCGAGATCGGCTCGCACTGCATGCTCGCCAACGGCTGCTTCGTCTCCGACGCCAACCACCGCTTCGACGACCCCGACCTCCCCGTCACGTGGCAGGGCTTCGTCAGCAAGGGGCCGACGCGCATCGGCGACAACTGCTGGCTCGGCGCCAACGTCGTCGTCGGCAGCGGCGTCACCATCGGCGAGCGCTGCGTCATCGGCGCCAACAGCGTCGTCACGCGCGACGTCGAGCCGTTCACCGTCGCCGCCGGCGCGCCCGCGCGCGCCCTGCGGCGGATCGAGGCGCGGGTCGAGGCGCGGGGAGAGTCGGGCGAGGCGCGGGGGTGAGGCGCGGGGTGAAGCTCGGGGCGAGCCACGGGGTGAGCGTCACTGAACACGGCCGCCGCGCGCGCGTGCGCGTACACGTACGCACGCGGCACCGCCGCGGAGTGCGCGGGGTGAACACGCCGCTGCGCGTGGCACTGCCGCGGGCTGCGCCGCGGTGTAGCGTCTGAGCCGATGGACCTCCTCGACGCGATGACCTGCGCTCCCACCAGCCGGCTCTTCAAGGCGGAGCCCGTGCCGCGCGAGATGCTCGTGCGCGCGCTCGACGCCGCGCGCTTCGCGCCCAGCGGCGGCAACCGTCAGGGATGGCGCGTGATCGTCGTCGAAGACCCCGCGCGGCGCGCGGCGCTGCGTGACCTCTACCTCCCGCCCTGGCGCGCGTACATGGAGGCGACGGGTGGGGCACAGATGCTCGCCGAGCCCGAGAAGTTCGACGCCGCGCGCGTGCGCATGGTGCGCCGCGCCGACGACTACGCGCACAAGCTCGAGCAGGTGCCCGTGCACCTCGTCGTCGGCGTGCGCCTCGGCGACCTCGCCGTCACCGACGCCGGGCTGCCGCGCCAGAGCATCGTCGGCGGGGCGTCGATCTACCCGTTCGTGCAGAACCTCCTGCTCGCGTTGCGCAACGAGGGGCTCGGGGCGGCGCTGACCACCCTGCTCGTGCCCGCCGAGGCCGAGGTCAAGGAGCTGCTCGCGATACCCGACGAGATCGCGCTCGCCGCGCACATCGCCGTGGGCTTCCGCGACGAGCCGTGGCCCCGCGCGCTCGCGCGGCGCCCGGTCGCGGAGTTCGCGTTCGGCGAGCGCTACGGCGAGCCGCTCGAGG